>WLHY01000051.1 GCA_009702465.1 Actinomycetota bacterium | reverse complement strand
TCTAATCTGCCAGCAATATCATCGGGCAAAGTAATTACTTCATAGGTGCTTGCTAAAACAAACTCACCTGGGTGGAGAATAAAAAACTCATTAGCTGCAACGGCAACCTCGCGGGTTAAATCTGGTTGCTCCTTTGATGGATCGATCACCTCATACTTGTGATTTTCAAAGGTGCGGAAAAAACGATCTAGCCGAACATCAACACTTGAGGGCTGAACCATCGCCTCGGTAAATGGCTCTACCTTTACCCGACCGGCGGAGATCTCCGCCTTGATATCCCGATCGCTAATTAACATGGGGCGACCCTATCTCCCAGCCGATCAAATCAAGAGGAGCAAAACCTACTGGCTGGTATTGCATAAGTTACTCGGCGGTAGCATGCTTATCCCATGGGACATTACATATCTAATCTACGCGACATCGAGTTCTGCTTATTTGATCTCTTAGGGCGCGAATCAATTCTTGGTAAATCACTTTATGCAGATCTAGATCGTGAGACTGCAATGGGAATGTTAGAGGAGATCAAACGCTTATCTGAAAATGATTTAGCTGCATCCTTTGTTGATAGCGATCGTGAAGGTGTTGATTTTAATCCTGCAACTGGAGAAGCAAAGTTGCCAGCATCATTTAAAAAGTCCTACAACACATTTATTGATAATGAGTGGTGGCGAATTGATGCACCAGTTGATTTAGGTGGAACTGCAATCCCACCATCAATCCGATGGGCGATTGCTGAGATGGTATTAGGTTCAAACCCAGCAATTCATATTTATGCATGTGGATCTGCCTTTGCCAATGTTGCTCATGTTTACGGAACTGAGGAACAAAAGAAGATTGCAAAGTTAATGATCGATAAAAAATGGGGCGCAACCATGATGTTAACTGAGCCAGATGCTGGTTCAGATGTTGGCGCCGGTCGCAGCAAGGCGGTTAAGCAAGCTGATGGCACCTGGCACATCACTGGTACAAAGCGATACATCACCTCTGGTGACTCTGATCTAACTGAAAATATTATTCACTTTGTACTTGCTCGCCCCGAGGGTGGAAAGCTTGGTACAAAAGGTTTAGATCTTTACATGATTCCAAAGTTTATGTTTGATTTTAATACTGGTGAATTAGGTAAGCGAAATGGTGTTTATGTAACATCAATTGAAAATAAGATGGGATTAAATGTTTCAGCGACCTGTGAGATGAATCTAGGTGAGCATGAACCAGCTGTTGGTTATCTGCTTGGTGAGGTTCATGATGGCATCGCACAGATGTTTAAAATCATCGAATACGCACGAATGATGGTTGGTACAAAGGCGATTGCAACACTGAGCGCCGGTTACCAACAAGCTTTAAGTTATGCCAAAACTCGTGTGCAAGGTCCAGATTTAGCAAATGCTAAAGATAAAGCTTCGCCACGTGTTGAGATTATTAAGCACCCTGATGTCCGTCGCTCCCTGATGATGCAAAAGTCTTACTCTGAAGGAATGCGTGCACTAGTTCTTTACACCGCCTCAATTCAAGATGCATTTGCCCTTGGTGAGGCAGAGGGTCTGGATGCCGATAAGTTGCAGGATCTACATGCATTAAATGATCTATTACTGCCAATTGTTAAGGGTTATGGCAGCGAAAAATCATGGGTGCTACTTGGAACTGAATCACTACAAACATTTGGTGGTGCTGGCTTTACCCAAGATTGGCCACTTGAACAGTATGTGCGTGATGCCAAGATCGATACCTTGTATGAAGGCACAACCGCTATTCAAGGAATGGATTTCTTCTTCCGCAAGATTGTTAGAGATGGTGGACGATCAATTACTTTGCTTGGTAAAGAGATAGCTAAGTACGCATCTAGCGGTGGCAACATGGCGGATGAGAAGAAGATGTTGCTTAAGGCGCTTGAAGATGTACAGGGCATGATCACACACATGATCGGTGTTGCCATGGAGTCACAAGAGGATCCAAAGCAGATCTATAAGGTGGGCTTAAATACATCTCGTTTATTAATGGCTACCGGTGAATTAATCATCGCCTGGTTGTTAATTCAACAAGCTGATATTGCACAAACAAAATTAGCAAATCCTGGTCGAGATAAAGATTTCTATGATGGCAAGGTTGCATCAGCAAAATTCTTTGTTCGCTCAGTTCTGCCTCATATTGCAGTTGAACGTGCTGTAGTTGAGTCTGAAACTGGCGAAATAATGGAGATTGCGGAGTCTGCTTTCTAACTTAGCAATTAACCACCAAAGTTAATGTAACCTGCTCAGCGTGAAACACCGCGCTGAATTTTTAATGATCTCCGCTGCATTGGGTTTTGCACTTGGTGGCGTTGGCGCAAAGGTGTTGCGAGAAGCCGACATGGATGCCTTTCGATTAACCCAGATCCGCACAACCGGAGCTGCCTTAATTTTATTAACTATCGCATTTGTACTTGGCAAAGAACAGTTGGCAGTTAAAAGATCTGAGATTAAAGATTTAATGGTATTTGGCATAATTGGTGTGGCTGCAGTTACCGCCCTTTACTTCTTTGCACTTAAGTATCTATATGTCTCAATCGCATTGATCATCGAGTTCACCGCACCGATTTGGATCGCGCTCTACCTAAGGTTTGTCCGGAAAAAATATGTCTCACCGATGATGTGGTGGGGAATTGGCTGTGCCTTTGGTGGTTTGTTATTAATCTCTGAGATCTGGAGTGGCTCCTCACTTCATCCACTTGGTGTGATTGTTGCATTTGCTGATGCCTTTGCACTTGCGACCTACTTTTTATACGCCGAGAAGTTAACTCAAAACCGCAGCTCCCTTTCACTTATGACCTGGGGTATTGGAATTGCAGCAGTGTTTTGGGCGGTAATTCTTCCTTGGTGGAACTTTCCATTCCATTACTTAACAGATACTTTTTCATTGGGCGGAAGCTTAAATAATATTGATGCACCTGGCTGGACCATTATTTTATGGATCATAATTGTTGGAACAGTTGTCCCATACCTACTAACTGTTACCGCTATTCGTTCATTATCTGCCTCAAAAAGTAGTGTGATTGGCATGGTTGAACCAATATTTGCCGGTGCCATTGCTTGGTGGTTGCTCAGTGAATCATTTACACCTATCCAATTACTCGGATGTGCAGTTGTATTAGTTGGAATTTACTTAGCTGATAAGGCAAAGATTGGTGCTAGTAAATCAACCAATTAAGAGTTGAGCGATTGCATAAAAGAGTGGAATACCAATCGTTAGATTTAAGGGGAATGTAACCCCAAGGCTGGTTGTAATTGATAGTGATGGATTTGCCTCAGGAAGTGCAATACTGACTGCAGCTGGTGCTGCAATATATGAGGCGCTAGCTGATAAGACACCCAGGATGGTTGCGCCACCAACTGATAGCCCAGCTAGATAGCCACCGATTACACCTAATGTGCCGGCGACTAGTGGAAAGATAATTGCAAATAAAAACAATCTAATTCCACTCTCTTTAATGATATTTATTCTTACTCCTGCTAAATAACCTAAGTGCATGAGGAAAAGCGCCAAAATACCTGGCAGCAGATTTACAAAAAATGGTTCAACTCGGGCGTAACCGGCATCGCCAGAGATCGCTCCGACAATTAATCCTCCGACCAGCAAAATAATTGTTTTACCTAAGACAATCTCTTTTAGGGAGGTTCCCCAAGATACCTTGCGATTTAAATGTCTAGTTGCCAAGAAGATTCCAACAATAATTCCAGGAATCTCCATAATTGTTAATAATGCAGTTGCAAAGCCTTCGTATGAGATTTCGGAGTTATCTAAAAATACTAAGGCGGCGGTAAAGGTAACTAGAGAGGTTGATCCATAATGTGCTGCGATAGCACCACGATCTACCTCGTTGATATTTTTAATATATTTAAGTGAGTAAAATGCTAAAGCTGGGATTAAACAACCTAAAACAATGGTCGCTATTACCGGTCTAACCATCCCTTGCGCACTTGAGTGGGTTAATGAGACACCACCCTTTAGGCCAATTCCAAAGAGCAGGTAAACAGAGATTATTTGATAAACCGGATCTGGAATTCGGATATCACTCTTAAATCTTGCTGCAACAAAACCTAGGATAAAAACTAGTACTGAGACTGAGGTTAGGTTAGCGAGTGCAATTGAGAGAGAGTTCTCCATGTTTTAAGTATAACTGCAGCAGCACCAAGCTTATGTGAAATTAATTCTCTTTTGGATAGCTCTCTTGTGAGCTGTATGAAGGTGCCATATCGGTGAAGCGAGCAAAGTGAAGTTGGGCTGAAACAGTGATTGTTCGTGTTGGACCATTTCGATGTTTAGCAACAATTAGATCAGCCTCGCCAGATCTATTTTGTTGATCATAAAGATCATCACGGTGCAGCAATATAACCACATCTGCATCCTGCTCGATCGAACCAGATTCACGAAGATCGGAGAGCATTGGTTTTTTATCAGAGCGCTGCTCTGGTGAACGGTTTAACTGGGAGATTGCAATAACCGGCACATTTAACTCTTTTGCTAGCAACTTTAATTGGCGAGAGAACTCTGATACCTCTTGCTGGCGGTTCTCTACCCGTTTGCCAGAGGTCATAAGTTGTAGGTAATCGATAACAATTAACTTTAAGTTGTGGCGTTGTTTTAATCGACGAGCCTTTGCCCTGATCTCCATTAGTGAGAGATTTGGTGAGTCATCAATAAACATCGGCGCCTCGGAGATCTCGCCCATGCGCCTTGCCATACGTGCCCACTCCTCATCGGTTAGTGAGCCAGAACGAATATTGTTTAGTGGAACTCGGGCCTCAGCTGACAACATACGCATCGTAATTTCGGAGCGTGACATTTCAAGTGAGAAGATAACTGAGGTGTCACCTTTATGAATTGATGCGTAACGTGCAATATCTAAACCAAGTGTTGATTTACCAACCGCCGGACGTGCTGCAAGCACAATCATATTTCCAGGGTGGAAGCCATGAGTTAATGCATCTAGATCTTTAAATCCACTCTTAACACCCTCGCCCATTACACCAGATGAGATCTTTTCAATCTCATCAAATGCTGCTGGCAAAAGTTCAGATAATTGAATGTAATCCTCAGCTGCGCGACGTTCAGTTACAGCATGTACCTCGGCCTGTGCTGCGTTAACCGCATCATCAACCTCGCCCTCGACTGTGTAACCAAGTTGCACAATCTTTGTACCAGCTTCGACAAGTCTGCGCATAATTGCACGTTCGCGAATTATCTTTGCGTAGTAGCTGGCATTTGCAGCGGTTGGAACTGATGAGATTAATGTGTGTAGATAAGGTGCACCTCCAGCACGTGTTAAATCACCACGCTTTGTTAATTCGGCGGAGACGGTTACTGGATCTGCTGGCTCACCACGTGAGTAGAGATCAATAATTGCATCGTAAATTAATTCGTGGGCGGGACGGTAAAAATCACGCTCCCGTAAAATTTCAACAACCTCGGAGATTGCATCCTTAGATAACAACATTCCGCCAAGAACAGATTGTTCAGCGATTACATCTTGTGGTGGAGTGCGTTCAAACTCGGCGGGATTGTTGTTGCGCCGGGCGTTGTTATTTGGGAACTCTGCGATACTCATAAAACAAAGCCTCCCATCCGCCACTGACACTCATTAAAATTAATTTAGGCCACTTACTTCACCTGGTCGAAACTTAATCCTTATTCCAGCGCTGCGATACCAAAAAAATGGGTATTTGAAAGTGGGCTGTGCAGTACTGCCAATTATCGGTGGATAAGTTGTGGATGGCTGTGTGAATACCTGTGTATGAGCCTTGAGAGCTTTCACTGCCTTAAAAAAGAAAGAGCCCCCGAATTAACGAGGGCTCTTTAACCTTTTAAGCTTTACTTATCTGAGACCACACTTACTGGAACATTTGCAACTACCTGAGATTCAAGTGCGATGCGGATGGTGTACTTACCAACCTTTTTGATGTGCTTTGTAAGCTTGATGCTGTGGCGATCAACAGTCTCACCAGTTGTTGATTTAATTGCAGCAACTAAATCTTTATCAGTTACTGAACCAAACATGCTGCCGGTTGCGCCGATCTTTACCTTTACAACAATATTTGCTGCTTCAAGTTTATTTTTGATCTCTTTTGCATGATCAAGGTCGCGGATCTCACGAGCAGAGCGTGCTCGCTTAATTCCTTCGATCTGGCCTTCGCCACCCTTGGTCCAGACAATTGCATTGCCACGAGGCAATAGGAAGTTGCGGCCATAACCATCTTTAACAGTTACAACATCGCCAGCACTACCAAGACCTGATACTTCGCGAGTAAGAATTAATTTCATTTTAGTTAACCCTTTCCTTAGCGAGCTGTAGAGGTGTAAGGGAGCAGTGCCATCTCGCGGCTATTTTTTACCGCTGCAGCGATTGCTCGTTGGTGTTCGGTGCATGCACCTGTAATACGGCGAGCGCGGATCTTGCCGCGATCGGTGATGTATTTACGAAGTGTCGCAATATCTTTGTAATCGATGTAATTCACCTTGTCACGACAAAATGAACATGGCTTCTTCTTAAACTTCTTAAGAGCAG
>WLHY01000050.1 GCA_009702465.1 Actinomycetota bacterium | reverse complement strand
CATAATTGTTAAAACATTCTTTCTTCACTTCTTCTTTATTCCAACCGGTTCAATGGAAAACACCTTGCAGGTTGGCGACCGGATCGCGGTAAATAAGTTTGGCGCCCTATTCTCTGAGATCAAACGCGGGGAAATTGTAGTTTTTGCAGATCCAGATAACTGGTTAGGGCAAGCCCCGGATGATCAGAGCACTGGCTTATTGGGTCAAGGCAAAAACTTACTTATAACAATTGGCGTTGTGCCAGATCCAGCAAAACAGTATTTAATCAAAAGAGTTATCGGCGTTGGTGGCGATACCGTTATTTGCTGTGATGATCAGGACAGGTTAACTGTTAACGGCAAATCTGTTGCTGAGCCTTATGTCTATGAAAATGACAAGGCAAGTGATTCAAACTTTAATGTCACCGTACCAGAGGGCTTTATCTGGGTAATGGGTGATCATCGCGGTGCTAGTTCAGATTCAAGATTTCATACAAATGATGTAAATGCCGGAATGGTGCCATTAAGCAAGGTGGTTGGTAGAGCAACCTTTATTGTTTGGCCGATTTCAAATCTAGATTTTCTTGAAAAGGGTAGTGATCTGGGGAAGTTGCCGGTTAAAACTGCTCCTTAAGTAAATATGATTGAAAAACAATTACTTGATGCTGGCATCAAAAATATTGCTGGTGTTGATGAGGCAGGCC
This sequence comes from Actinomycetota bacterium, assembly GCA_009702465.1. Lineage (GTDB taxonomy): Bacteria > Actinomycetota > Actinomycetes > Nanopelagicales > Nanopelagicaceae > Nanopelagicus. The sequence continues at coordinate 6,067 of WLHY01000050.1, read as the reverse complement.
GAGGTCCATGTGCCGGTCCATTAGTAATTGCTGCGGTTATTTTAAAGAATCCACAATCAGATGCTCTTAGTGAGATCAGAGATTCCAAAGAGCTAACTCCAGCAAAGCGAGAGCGATTATTTGATGTTGTAATCGAAGAATCATTAGCTCACTCAATTATTGAGGTAAGTGTGGATGAGATCGATACATTGGGTTTGCATAAGTGCAATATCGAGGGGATGCGCAGAGCGGTAAATGCTTTAGCAGTTGATGCGGAGTATGTATTAACTGATGGATATGCGATACCAGGTTTGTTGACTCCAAATTTAGCGGTGTGGAAAGGTGATCAGGTCGCGATCTCTATTAGCGCCGCCTCTATTTTGGCTAAGGTCACTCGAGATCGGATCATGATTGATTTAGATAAAAAGTACCCAGGATATGGTTTAGCTGGGCATAAGGGGTACATAACCAAAACACATACCGATGCCATCAATACGCTGGGTGTGCTGCCGATTCATCGTAAATCCTTTTCAAATATTGCCGAGATTATTAACAAAGGTAATTGATACACAGGCATTTTCAAATGAGTGCAGCACAAGGCAGGTGATTCCTATCTTTGCGCCATGGTCACGAAGATTGAGCTTGGCAAAAATGGTGAGTCATTAATCGCAGATTATTTGATTAAAAAAGGGTATGAAATCCTGGCTCGAAATTGGCGAATCAAAGGTGGCGAAATTGATTTAATAGCTCTGGCGCCTAATGGCGTAATTGTTTTTGTAGAGGTCAAGAGTAGAAGTTCACAAGCTTTTGGTCATCCGCTGGAAGCAATTACGCCGGAAAAACAATCTAGATTAATCCGACTTTCTTTGGCTTGGCTGCTTGAGAATAAAAAATGGAATCACCCATATCGAATTGATTGTGCTGCGGTTCTAATGAGTTCACCACCAGAGATCGATTATCGGGCGGGTGTCATCTAATGGCGGTCACAAGTGTTCGTTCAATCTCCTTATTGGGATTAACTGGGACATTAGTAGATATTGAGATAGATATTTCAGATGGCTTGCCGGTTTACACCTTATTAGGTTTACCAGACAGTGCATTAATTGAATCTAAGGATCGAATCCGAGCAGCGTTAGTTAATTCCGGCGAAGCTTGGCCGAATCGCAAAGTAACGGTTTCACTAACTCCCGCTTGGCTTCCAAAAAGTGGCTCTAATTTTGATCTGCCGATTGCAGTTGGCTTGCTTCGCGTTCAATCACATCTACCAATTATCGATTCAGAGAGTGAGGTGATAATTGGTGAACTGGGATTAGATGGACAGATTCGCCAGGTGCGAGGAGTTTTGCCGGCATTACTTGCTGCAAAACAGTTTGGAATAAGGCGAGCAATCGTGCCGGCAGGTAATTACCAAGAGGCTTGCTTAGTAAATGATCTAGAGATAAACGCTTTCTCAACATTGAGAGAGTTACTTCTATACCTTCGAACTGGAGAGAAAGCGGAGAGTTTGACCCTAGACCTTCCACTTAATGATCACTCCGAAGCAAATGATTTGATGGATGTTATGGGTCAACTCAATGCTAGAGCCGCTTTGGAGGTATCAGCCATTGGTGGTCATCATCTTCTCTTTATCGGCCCACCAGGAACTGGAAAAACTATGTTAGCCCAACGAATTCCAGGAATTTTGCCGGAGTTAACAAATGAGCAAGCTTTAGAGGTAACCGCTATTCACTCAATTGCTAAAAGTTTGAATAGCGGTGAGATTTTTAGGAAGGCACCACCCTTTGTTGCGCCCCATCACACAACTACTGCTACTGCAATGGTTGGTGGTGGATCTCATGTCATCAAGCCCGGCGCAGTTTCATTAGCTCACAATGGAGTTTTATTTATTGATGAAGCACCTGAATGTTCTACCGGAGTATTGGACTCTCTCCGACAACCATTAGAGTCTGGCGAAGTAAGTATTTCAAGGGCAGTAGGTTCAGTAAATTTTCCTGCTAGATTTATTTTGGTATTGGCGGCAAATCCATGTCCGTGTGGAAAATTTAGTGGCAAAGGGCGATCTTGTACCTGTTCATCTCAGCAGATCAGAAGGTATTCCACAAAGTTATCTGGACCGTTGCTAGATCGAATCGATATCCGATTACAGGTAGATCCGCCAACCAGAAGTGATTTAGCCAGCAATGAATTAGGTGAATCATCCGCCATTGTGCGTTCACGAGTAGAGTCGGCACGTGAAATAGCGGCGGCAAGATTTAAGCAGTATCCGTGGAAGACAAACTCACAGATACCAGCAAAGTATTTAAGAAGTGAGTTTCGCGCTGAACGCAGCGCTATGGCACTTCTGCATATTGAGTTAGAGCGGGAAAATCTAAGCGCACGTGGTTTTCATAAAACCCTTCGCTTAGCCTGGTCGATTGCTGATCAAAATCGGAATCAAACTCCAACAAAGGAGAATGTACAGACAGCTATCGCAATGCGCATGGGTTCAGATTTATTATGAGTGTTAGTAACAGCAGATTAAGGCTCTTTGCATCAATTGAGCCAGGGGACACTTTCTGGAGTGAGGAGATATCAAAACATGGTGCCGATGAGGTGTTGGCGCGAATAGTAAGTGAGAAGTTTTATCTAAGGCATCCAGCAATAACAAGATTATCGACCGAAGTTAAAACACTAAATGGTGCACAGTTACTAAGTGAGATCCATGCAGCTGGCGGTGAATTTATCTCTCCGGAAGATAGTGATTGGCCTGTGCAACTAGATGATTTAGTATCTCCGCCAATTGGTTTGATCATTAAGGGTGATCGCAAATTACTGCCACTAATTGAAAACTCCATTGCCATCGTTGGAACTAGGAATCCAACAAGTTATGGCATCAGAGTTTCTGGCGAGTTGGCTGCTGCTATGTGTGATCGCGAGTTTGCGATGGTTAGCGGTGGTGCATATGGAGTAGATACCGCAGCACATAAGGGCGCTCTAGCTGCAGACGGTGTAACAGTTGCAGTACTAGGTGGTGGCATCAGCTCGCTATATCCATCAGGAAATATCAAAATGTTTCAAGAGATCATTGAGAAAGGCTTATTGTGTTCAGAGGTGATGCCAGGTGTACCCGCCCAGCCATTTAGATTTCTAATTAGAAATAGATTGATTGCCGCCCTCTCCAGAGCAACAGTTGTTACCGAAGCAGCTTTTAGAAGTGGCTCGATTAGAACGGCAAGGGATGCAGCGGAGATACTGAGGCCAGTCTTTGCTGTTCCGGGACCAATCACATCACCACTTAGTGATGGTTGTCATCGATTAATCGCTGAGCGAGTGGCTGAGATTGCAACAAGTGTTGATGAGATTCTAGAGATGGTGATGCCACTGCATTTAAGGTGAGAGAATTAGGTGATGAGTAATTTTAGAGCGGGTTTTGTCGCCATTGTTGGCCGACCAAATGTTGGTAAATCAACACTTGTAAATGCTCTAGTCGGTAGCAAGATCGTAATTACCTCCCATCATCCAAACACCACCCGAAACCCGATTCGCGGAATTATCACCAGGGATGAGTTTCAGATGATCGTGGTTGATACACCTGGCATGCATAAGCCAAAGACAGCTCTTGGAACTCGATTAAATCAGATGGTTAATGAGAATATAAATTCAACAGATGCTGCAGTTTTATGTCTACCTGCTGATGAAACAATCGGTGCAGGAGATGAGTACATAGCGGCTCAATTAAATGATCGAACTCCTACATTTATAGCGGTAACAAAGGTAGATAAACTCAGTAAGTCAGATCTAGCAGCAAAGTTAGTAGCAGTGGGTGAGTTCACAAAAAAGGTGGGATTACAGAAGGCAGAGATCATTCCAATTTCAGCGAAGAATCTTGAACAAACAGATTTAATACTGGATTTAATCTCGAAGGAGTTACCACTTTCGCCACAGCTTTATCCAGATGAGATCACAACAGATCAGGCACAAGAGTTAATGTTTGCTGATCTAATTCGAGAGGCGGCGATTGAGGAGCTGTATGAGGAGCTGCCACATTCGGTAATGGTGAGTATTGAAGAGATGGGCGAGCGAGCTGGCGGCAGTATTTATGATGTTAGCGCTACCTTGCATGTTGAACGAGATAGTCAAAAAGGAATAATCATTGGACCACAAGGCTCTCGGTTAAAGGCAATTGGAACTTTAGCTAGAAAGTCAATTGAAAATTTAGTTGGGATGCAGGTATTTCTTCAAATACATGTAAAGGTTTCAAAGGAGTGGCAGAAGGATCCAAAGATGCTAGCTAGGTTGGGATTTACCGATTCACCTTCCGACTAGCAAAGTATGAACCAATAAGTACTAGCGGTAAACCAATTGCAATACCTAGAGTGAATGGCTCATTAAGAATTAAAACTCCAAGAACTACCGCAACTGCGGTATTTATATAGGTAACAAATGAGGCTCGTGGCGGACCAATCTCTGCAATTAATTTGAAAAAGATAATAAATGCAACCGCTGTGCAAAGCACACCTAGTACAACTACTGAACCAATCGCCTCAAGTGATGGTTGTTCTGTTGGCCAGCCAAAAATTGCAAATGGAAGGAATGCAATAGAGGCAATAATCATCGCCCAGGTATTTAACCCCAAGCCAGAAACTTCAGGAATTCGGCGCATCACCATATTAATCGCATATGCATAGCCGATCGCAGCCAAGATAACCATGCCAATTGCAACAATATCCTGACGACCACTAATTGATTCAATGCCAACAACTGCAACTACACCGATGAAACCAATAATTAATCCAAATAATCTGCCGGAGTGCCAAACGGTGTGATCACCAAAGATCGATGCCAGGATTGCCGACCAGATTGGAACTGTTGCAATCAATAAACCAGCTAATCCTGAGGTGATATCTCGTTCAGCGGCGGTAATAAAGTACCAAGGACCAATTAACTCAGTAAGTGCGTATAGAAAAACAAATGGCCAGTACTTACGAGGAAGGTGAAGCACTTTGCGATGAATTGCGATCGGCAAAAGAATCATTGCACCGATTGCTACTCGCCCAAAGACCACAACGGCAGGAGAGATCTCTTCTACTGCAATCTTTAGGAAGAGGTACGGAACTCCCCAAATAAAGCCGATGATGGCAAATTGAAACCAACCTTTTCTACTCAATTTTTCGACCGACCAATTTTCGACCGACCAAGTATGGAGTTGATCTGTGTTGCGATATCAAGGTACAACAAATCGGCATCCGGCGTAACGCCGCCAAGGTTAAAGAGGCCATGGATCTGCCCGGCATACTCTTTGTAAAAAGACATAACCCCATCATCTAATAATTTTTGATGATAATTTCTTGCATCATCAGTTAGTGGATCGTACTGTGCTGCCAGAACAATACTTGGTGGCAGCTTTGAATGAGTGGAGGCTAGTGCGGGTACAGCGTATGGATTGGTGTGATCTGCCTTATTTGGTAGATATTGCTCCCAAAACCATCGCATTGATTTGGTGGTAAGTCCGTAATTATCTGCATTATCAACCGCACTTGCATAATTCATACTGATCTCATTGCAAGGATAAATCAACAATTGAAAAGCTAGATCAATTAACTGGGTATCTCGATTTTTTAAAGCAACAGCTGAGGCTAGGTTTCCGCCAGCGCTATCCCCACCAACACCAATAGCGGCCTTATCAACTCCTAATTGCTGTGCATTTGTTACCACCCAATTTAGCGTGGCATAACAATCATCAAAGGGAGCAGGAAATGGATGCTCTGGTGCTTTTTGGTACTCCACGGCGACGATTACTATCTCCGCTAAATTGCTCAGCTTTCGTAGCGCCGGTTCGTAAATATCTAAAAAGTTAAGAACCCAACCCCCACCATGAAAGAAAACAAGTGCTGGTAAATCCTTTTTATCATTTGGTCGGTAGATGCGAATAGGTAAATCACTGCTAGGACCAGCAATACTCTTATGTTCAACACTATAAATATCCATCAGAGGCTGATTTAGCGCAACATTTAATTGAGAGTTTGCCCGATGCGTGGCAACCGGAGCTGCCCATAGTGCTGGCAGATTTAGGGCTGCGCGCTGTGCTAGGTATTGGATAATCTCCGGT
>WLHY01000005.1 GCA_009702465.1 Actinomycetota bacterium | reverse complement strand
GCATTATCTGGCATCGGTTTAACGATGGTGCTTTCAGCTTCAGCTGTGGAGTCGCTGCAGGACAATGGTTCTACTTATTCAATCTTCATCAAACAATTTCTATTTTTTATCCTGGGCGGGGCCAGCGCTTATTGGGCGTACCGGGTAAAGGGAGCTATTTGGTTGCTAGTTGCAAGGTACTCATTGCTGCTTTCGATCTTCTTTTTAGCGCTGCCATTTGTTCCAGGTTTGGGTAAAAATGTAAATGGAAACCGAAACTGGGTTGAGTTTGCAGGCTTTACGTTACAACCATCTGAGTTTGCAAAATTTGCGCTAATTTTATGGTGCGCCCTGCATCTGCGAAAGAGCGAGAGCAAGAGTGCAGATGGCTTTATTAAGAGTCCACTAATTGTGATTTTGCCAGGAGCGCTAGTAATAGAGAGCTTTGTTTTATTTCAACGAGATCTTGGAACTGCAATTCTAATCTTTGGAATTCTAGGTGGGTTACTTTTCGTCTCTGGCGCACCTTTAAAACAGTTTGGCTACGCAGTATTGGCCGTGGGATCGATTATCGCAGTTATGGTTATAACTACACCTAATCGTGTAAACCGATTTGCCGCTTTCCTTGACCCATTTGATGATCAGTACTATAAATTTTCTGGATGGCAGCCAGCTCATAGCATTATGGGATTAGCAAGTGGTGGATTATTTGGTTCAGGCTTAGGTGCAAGTAAACAAAAATGGTCTAACTTAGCTGAAGCTCATACAGATTTTATCTTTGCAGTAATAGGCGAAGAGCTTGGATTGCTGGGAACCTTAATCGTTCTACTTTTATTTGCTGCACTTATTTTTGGCATTCTCCGAGTCGCTTTGAAAACAAAGGATTCATTCTCTCGGTATGCAACTGCGGGAGTAGCTTGTTGGTTTATTGTTCAAGTAACTGTAAATGTTGGTTCAGTTACCTCAACCTTGCCGGTAATCGGCGTTACATTGCCATTCATCTCCTACGGTGGATCATCCTTAATGGCTAATTTCCTAGCAATCGGCTTTGTTTTAAGCGTGGCCAGGCGAACTCCTGAGATCGCTGAAGGGATTAAAGCCAACCGCATGCGAAAATTAGGGAGATGAGTAAGAGAATAATCTTTGCTGGCGGCGGCACCGCAGGACATGTCGAGCCCGCACTTGCAGTGGCCAATCAGCTTCAAATCTTGGAGCCGAACTATGAAATCTCATTTATCGGAACCAAAAATGGTTTAGAGAATCAATTAGTTCCGAAAGCCGGTTTTCCGGTAAGCCACATTCCAAAGATTCTGTTACCTAGGGAGATATCGCTATCGCTCCTTAATTGGCCATTTAAATTTATTGCATCAATTTGGCAAGGGGTTAAACTCTGTCGAAAAGCGGATTTAATAATCGGATTTGGTGGTTACGCCTGTCCGCCGGTTTACCTTGCTGCGGCCTTACTTGGTAAACCAGTAATGATTCATGAGGCAAATGCAATACCAGGTTGGGCTAATCGGTTAGGCGTACTTTTCGCAAAAGAGGTTTTTATTGCCTTTGATTCGCCAGCAAAGAGGATTGGTAAATGGCGCAACGCTAAGTTAATTGGCATGCCCCTGAAGGCTGATATTTTAAATAATCATAAATTAGCTGGTGAAGAGCGATTAAAAGTACGTTCTAACCAGATCGAAAAATGGCGGCTCTCGCCAGATAAGTTTATTTTGTTGGTTTTTGGTGGCTCTCAAGGCTCCCGCCACATAAATGAGGCGATACTTCAATCGCTCTCCTTCTTCACTGAAAACAATATTCAAGTCGTGCACTCAGTGGGTAGGAATAACCCATTACCAACATCTACAGAGAATTATCTTCCGGTTCCTTACATTGAAGATATGGCGGCGGCTTACACCGCAAGTGATCTCGTAATAGCCCGTAGCGGTGCCTTAACATGTGCAGAGTTGGCGGCGGTAGGTAAATTTGCGCTCTTAATCCCGCTACCAGTTGGCAATGGCGAACAATCTGCCAACGCCCAAGATCTTAAGAACTCTGGAGCAGCCTTAGTTATTAGTGATAATAAATTTAATTCTGATTGGTTAATCGGCAACTGGAGCGAGTTGGTCCGCAGCGCCAATGGTTATCAACCAAAGCCGATGCCAGATACATCAGCTAGCATGGTAATTAGTAGGGCAATAATTAAAAGGTTGTCAGAGTAATGAGTAACCCATCCATGAAAGATTATTCAATTGCTGAGTTACAAAAAATTAAGCTACATTTTATTGGTATCGGTGGCGCTGGAATGAGTGGCATCGCTCGAATTATGCTGGCGAAATCAATTGATGTTTCAGGCTCAGATGCAAAAGATTCACAGATTTTGTTATCTTTAAAGACGCTTGGCGCCAAAATCTCAGTTGGTCACTCCGCTGAAAATATTGGTGATGCGCAATTGGTGATTGTTTCAGCAGCGATTGCCGAGAACAACCCAGAATTAGTTGCAGCTAGAAAATTAGGCATTCCCATTGCATCTCGCGCTACCGCTCTTTCTTGGCTGTTGACCGAGTCAACATCTATTGCGATTGCGGGTACGCATGGCAAAACAACAACGACTGCGATGCTTACCGTGGCCCTGCAATCTGCTGGCGAGGATCCCTCCTTTGCCATTGGCGGCACAATCAACTCAGCTGGAACAAATGCCCATAGCGGAAGCGGAAAATTCTTTGTTGTAGAAGCGGATGAATCTGATGGCTCATTTTTGGCCTATAAACCTAACGCCGCCATCATCACCAATATCGAGATGGATCATGTTGATCATTTTCAGAGCGAGGATCAGCTATTTGCCACCTTTAATGATTTCATCTCATCAATTCAATCAGGTGGCTACTTGATCATTTGCGGTGATGATCCAGGCTGCCAACGAATTTTAACTGAGAAGAGTTTGCAGGGAGTTCAAGTAATCACATATGGCCAAAACCCTGAAAATGAATTCCAATTAACCCGAGTAAATCTGGCACCAACAAGCTCATCTGCCTTAATCATGCAAAATGGCAGAAAGGTAGGGGAGTTAAATCTACTTGTTCCGGGATTGCACAATCTCTTAAATGCCTTGGCCGCCTTTGCCGCCGCTACCTCATTAGGCGTTCCAGTAGATCGTTTACTTTCTGGGCTCAAATCATTTACTGGCACCCGTCGTCGCTTTGAATTGAAGGGCGAGGTCAACTCAATCAAAGTAATTGATGATTATGGTCATCATCCAACTGAGTTGGTAGTTACTTTGAAAGCTGCTCGAAATTTAGTTGGCGCTGGCAACCTTTACGCAATATTTCAACCTCATCGTTACTCCCGAACCGCGGTATTTGCTGCAGAGTTTGCCCACGCTTTAGAAGCAGCTGATTTTGTCTATCTTCTTGAAATTTACGCCGCCAGCGAAAAACCAATGGAGGGTATCTCCTCGCTTTTAATCAGTAAAAAGATGAATCAAAGCAAGGTTAAATTTGAACCATCAATGTTGCAGGTAGTAAATGATGTAAGCAGTGCCGCCAAACCAGGGGACTTAATCATTCTTTTAGGTGCTGGAGATGTCTCCTCGCTGAGCGGGCCAATACTTGAACAACTTGCCTTGAATTAAAGTCGCTCAATGAAATCCAGATCAACGAAATCCAGATCAATGAAATCAAGGTCCACAAAAGGATTAATTGGATTTCTCTTGCTCTTAATCATCGCAGGAAGTTCCTATTTACTGGGTTGGTCAGAGCTTTTAACCGTTAAAAAGATAGAGATAACTGGAACCGCCTCTCAATCCATTGTAAAGAGGGAGCTATCTAAAAATAATCTAAATCTTGAGCTTGATATGAAACTTGCCAGAGTTGATCTACGAGCGATAGAACGGGTAACGGGTGATCTAGATTGGCTCGCAACAGCTAATGTGAATCGCAGTTGGCTCAATCGTTCAATCACCGTTGAAGTAGTCGAGAAGATTGCTGTGGCAAAGGCGGTGGATTCAACTCTCAAAACAGTAAATTTCGATAACCAGGGCAAACTTTTTGCACCAACATCGGCAAAACAACTGGCCTTAAGTCTAAAACTGCCATTAGTTACCTCAAAATCTAATGATCAAGGCCAACTATCTGCTGTGGCAAAATTTTTACAGGAGCTGCCTGATGAATCCCAACCCTTAATCGATGATTTGATTGGAATTTCAATTGGCGATTCGGGCTTCATTAACATGCAAAGTAAAGTTGGTAATCGGGAGATCTTTATTAACTGGGGAGCGCCCTCTGAGATACCCCAAAAAAGTGAGGTTTTACAGGCATTATTTGATCTACCAGAGAATAAAAAAGCAAAGAGATTTGACTTGTCCCTGCCAGATTCACCAGTAGTTTCTTGATCAGTAACAACGGTACTTTTCACTTCAAATATTTGATTTAAATCCGATCTAAATTTACTTAACTTTAAATCGTGTCGGTGTTTGATTGATTAGGTACTAATGCCTACTTTTGCGTAATCGTATAAGCAATAACTTTAACTCTAAAGTAGAGGTTTAAAGTAAGGGATGAGGCGTGAAGTGGCAACACCACAGAACTACCTAGCAGTTATCAAAGTTGTTGGTATCGGCGGCGGTGGCGTAAATGCAGTTAACCGAATGATTGATGTCGGATTAAAAGGTGTTGAGTTCATTGCAATTAACACAGATGCACAAGCATTGTTAATGTCAGATGCAGATGTGAAATTAGATATTGGTAGAAAATTAACAAGAGGATTAGGTGCAGGTGCTGCACCAGAGATTGGACGTCAAGCAGCGCTTGATCACATTGATGAGATCGAAGAGGTTTTGCGTGGTGCGGATATGGTTTTTGTTACTGCTGGTGAAGGTGGCGGTACAGGTACAGGTGGCGCACCTATTGTTGCCAAGGTTGCAAAGGATTTAGGTGCATTAACTGTTGGTGTTGTTACTAAACCATTTGGATTTGAGGGCAAGCGCAGAACTGCACAAGCTGAAGAGGGAATTGAAAATTTACGCGGTGAGGTCGATACATTAATTGTTATTCCAAATGATCGTTTGTTGGCAATCTCTGATCGCTCAATTAGCGCTCTTGAAGCATTTAAAACTGCCGATCAAGTACTCCTATCTGGTGTCCAGGGAATTACAGATTTAATTACAACACCTGGATTAATTAATTTAGATTTCGCCGATGTTAAAAGTGTGATGGCGGGTGCTGGCTCGGCATTAATGGGAATTGGTTCAGCACGAGGCGAGGCTCGTTCAATACGTGCCGCTGAACTAGCAATCGCTAGTCCATTGTTAGAAGCATCAATTGATGGTGCTCGTGGCGTACTACTTTCAATTGCAGGTGGTAGTGATCTTGGTTTGTTTGAAATCTCAGAGGCGGCAGAGCTAGTTGCTCAATCTGCACACCCAGATGCAAATATTATTTATGGAACTGTAATTGATGATGCTTTAGGTGATGAGGTTCGAGTAACTGTAATCGCCGCAGGCTTTGAGGGTGGACAGCCAAAGTACGTTGCACGTCCATCAATTACAACAGCAGAGCTAAGTGGTGAGGCGGATCCAATAGCTGCAAATGATCCGATTGCAGTGGCCTTAGATTTAAATGTCGAGTCCAATCAAAGCCCTCGAAAGCGGGTCTCTTTTGAGGAGCTAGTAGCAGAGGATGAGATCGATATTCCAGATTTCATGAAGTAGAAAGTTCATGGCAAGGCTCCTATTCACTGGCAAATCTAGCGGCACCTTTGATCCGATCTCTGGGTTGAGCAATCGAGAAGATCTAGCAAAAACACTTAGCCTTTCAACCACCGTTTTTATGAAGCAAGTACATGGCAATTTGGTCGAAATAGTCGATAACAATTCAACAGAGATTTTTGAGGCTGATGGCTTAGTAACCTCATTTAAAGGCACCGCCTTAGTTGTTCAAACTGCAGATTGTTTACCATTGCTAATTAGTGGCCTCAGTGCAGATGGATCAGAGATTGCAATTGCTGCGGTGCATGTTGGTCGAAAAGGATTAATTAATGGCGTTGCTCTTAATGCGGTGGCAGCCATGCAAAAACTGGGAGCAAAAAAGATCACCGGGGTAGTTGGACCCCATATATGTCACCGCTGTTATGAGGTTGATGAGCAACTCTTTAATGAGGTGACAGCGTTGCATCCGCAGACTAAATCGGCTGATCGCAGATTAAATCTATTTGCTGGATTAGCTGCACAGATTCCGCAAGTAAGTTTAAGGAACCTCAATATCTGCACCTTAGAGAATCCCAGGTACTTCTCCTTTCGTCGTGGCGGCGAGAGTGGTCGACAGGTAGGTGTCATTTGTCTTTGATCCGAAAATCACAGATTATTGAAAACTTAAATCTGGTCAAGGAGCGCATCTCTACTGCAGCGATCGGTGCAAATAGAGATCCCAATGATATAAATTTAATCGCGGTAACCAAAAATTTTCCTATCCCAGATCTACTTACCCTTTATGAGGCTGGCGTAAGAGATTTTGGTGAAAATCGAGATCAAGAGGCACGAGAGAAAGTTTCGCAACTACCAACCGATATTAACTGGCACTTTCAAGGTCAAATTCAGAGCAATAAATTAAAATCAATTACTCATTGGGCTACCTATATACACTCCGTTGATCAATTCAAATACGCAAAGATGATCTCTGATTTTACTGAGGGTGATAACCGATCGATCTTTATTCAAATTTCATTGGATGAGATCACAGATAATCAAGATTCTCAGATAAGAGGGGGCGTAAATCCAGCTAATTTGTTGCAGTTAGCTGATCAGATCTCGCAACTGCCGAAGGTGAATTTACTTGGGGTAATGGCGGTGGCACCATTAAATGGTTCCGCCTCGGAAGCTTTTTCACAGCTCTCAGATTTTTCATCTATCCTTGTAAAAACCCACCCCCAGGCGAGGGCGTTATCGATCGGAATGAGTGGTGATTTTGAAGAGGCGATTAGGCATGGTGCGACACATCTGCGAATAGGTAGTTCAATACTCGGCAATCGCTAACTCTTAACCTAATCTTGACCTATGGCTAATGCATTTAAAAGAGTCGCTGGTTACCTCGGCTTAATGGATGAAGAGGAGCTAGACCACGCAACTGTGGCAGCCCCAACCAACCGTGTAACCCGCAGCAAACCAAGCTTTGAAATTGTTGGGAAATCCAACTCAATCTCTTCACCAGTTATTGAACCGCAAAGCATGGATCGAATAATTTCGTTGACACCACGTACCTACAGCGAGGCTAGATTAATTGGTGAGCACTACCGTGAAGGTAAGCCGGTAATTATGAATTTAAGTGACATGGAGGAGTCGGAGCGAAAGCGATTAGTTGATTTTGCTTCAGGATTGGTCTTTGGTCATCACGGCAGTATTGAACGTGTGACACCAAAAGTTTTCTTGCTAACGCCGCCAAATGTCTCTGTCTCAGTTGAAGACAAGAACAGCGCAGCACAGGCAAGTTTTTTTAACCAAAGCTGATAAGCAGTGGGACAAATATTTGACGCAATAGCTTGGTTGTTGCAACTCTTTTTATTTGCTTTAATCGCCCGCTTAATTCTTGATTATGTTCGAATTTTTCGTCCACAGTGGCGACCACAAGGTGTAGTCCTAGCCATTGCTGAGTTGATATACACAATTACCGATCGTCCACTTCGATATGTAAGAAGGTTTGTCCCACCATTGCAATTAGGTGGTATCTCACTTGATCTATCCTTTATTGTGGTTTTCTTTGTGGTTCAACTACTAATTCGATTGGTATTAGCCCTTTAACTTTCCTATTAACTTTTGGTAAGTTTTAACCAAAGTCCAATCTCACTCTTACTTGTACCTTCTGCGCTGATTTGAATCATCTGGGTCGCTAAAACCTCAGATGAGATCTCATCAATGGCCCCATTAATAGCTTCAGCTAAATCAGTTGGCGCATTCCAATTCACGACTATCCGATCACTAATATCCAGACCAATGCGTTTGCGCTCCTCTTGAATGGCGCGGATTGCTTCTCGAACTAATCCAGCTTTAATTAAATCTGGCGTCAGTGTTAAATCTAAGGCAACCGACTCACCATTGTGAGAGCTCACCGACCATCCACTTCTTGGAGTTTCAGTAATTATTAGATCCTCCAACTCGATGCTGGCGTTCTTGCTCTGACCATCTATTTGATACTCAATCTGTGTTGGCGATTTCAGGCGCAGTGATTTAACCAATTCAGTCGCATCAACTTGAGCGATTTTGCTTGCAATCGGCTGAACATCACCACCATAGCGAGCACCAATTGATTTAAAGTTCGCTTTGATTGAAATATCAACCAGGTCAGCACCGGCAGTACTGATATCTGCAATCTGCAGGATGTTTAACTCATCAGCGATATCTGCTTGAATCTCTGGCGTCATCTTCTGCCAACCAGGCGCTGCGATTAAAGCTCGGGCAAGCGGTTGGCGAATTTTCACCTTGGACTCAGCTCTAGCTGCGCGACCTAACTCAACTAATCTTCTAGATAAAGCCACAGAGATCGAGAGCTCTTGATCAATTACCTTCTTATTTGCAACTGGGAAGTTAGCCAAATGAACAGATTCAAACTCATCATCCTCAGCTACTTTTACTAACTCTTGCCAGACATGCTCAGAGATAAAAGGAACCATTGGGGCAAGCAGCAACGTTAAATTCTTCAGGCAGTAGTAAAGAGTATTTAATGAATCTAGGTCACCATCCCAAAATCTTCTGCGGGATCTGCGTACATACCAATTGGATAAATCATCAATAAAGGCACTAAGTAGGTTGCCCGCTAATTGTGAATCAAAACTTTCTAATGCTTGATCAACACCATCGATTACTCGGTTCATCTCTGAGATTATCCATCGATCCATTACAGAGGGCTTACTTGGTAATGAGGTGACCTTGAAATTTGCTGCTTTTGCATAGAGAGTGAAGAAAGAGATGGTGTTCCAGTAGGTTAATAAGGATTTTCTTACGACATCAGAGATTGCATCATGGCCAACGCGGCGAGCACTCCAGGGCGAGCCAGCAGCCAACATGTACCAGCGAACCGCATCCGCACCATGTTGATCCATCAGCGCCATTGGTTCTAGAACATTTCCTAAATGTTTGCTCATCTTTCGGCCATCTTTATCCAAGATATGACCTAAGCACAAAACAGTTTTATAAGATGATTTATCAAAAACTAAGGTACCGATCGCCATAAGTGTGTAAAACCAACCACGGGTCTGATCAATGGCTTCACAAATAAAATCAGCTGGATATGCAGCTTCAAATGATTGTTTTGAACCTTCCTTGTGCGGATAACCCCACTGCGCAAAGGGCATTGCACCGGAGTCATACCAGCAATCAATAACTTCTGGGATTCGATTCATTATCAAATTACATTCAGCGCATGGGAAGGTAATGTCATCAACAAATGGTCGGTGTGGATCTAAATTGCTTAGCTCCTTACCTGATAGCTGACTTAACTCAGATAATGATCCAATACATACCTCATGCTTGTTTTCGCAGCGCCAGATCGGAAGCGGGGTTCCCCAGTAACGGTTGCGAGAAACCGCCCAATCAATATTGTTATTCAACCAATCGCCAAATCGACCAGTTTTAATCGTCTCTGGATGCCAATTGGTTTTCTCATTTTCACGAAGTAGATCATCTTTGATCATGGTCGTTCTGATATACCAAGATGGTTGTGCGTAGTACATCAATGCGGTGTGGCAGCGCCAACAGTGGGGATAGGAGTGTTCAAATTGTGAGCTTTTGTATAACAGACCACGTTGTTTTAAATCCTTGATTAAATCCTTGTCGGCATCTTTAAAGAACTTACCGCCTGCGATTGGAATTTCACTTTGAAAGTGGCCATCTGGATTAATTGGGTTAATGACCGGGAGGTTATAGCGACGGCAAACCTCAAGATCATCTGCACCAAAAGCTGGTGACTGATGCACTAAACCGGTGCCATCTTCGACCGTTACATAATCGGCAAGAACAATAAAATGAGCATTTGGAATTTCAATAAAGTCAAAGGGTCTGGCGTAAGTTGTATGTTCAAGATCTGTACCCTTAAAGGTGGCGATCACTTTACGATCATCACCAAGCACAGCTGCTAAATCAGCGGCGATTACCAACCGCTCTATCTTTTCATCAACTACTACCTCTATGACTTGGTAATCAACCTTAGGATTGACCGCGATTGCAGTGTTAGCCACCAATGTCCAGGGGGTTGTAGTCCAAACAAGGAGTGATGCCTTTAGCTTTGCCAATTCACCAGATGTTGCAGCAAATCGAACAAAGACCGATGGATCCTTAATGTTTTCATAACCTTGCGCTAACTCATGATCTGATAATCCGGTACCGCAACGAGGGCAATATGGTGCAACTCGATGATCTTGAACTAGTATCCCTTTTTTCCAGATTTGTTGAAGTGACCACCAAACACTCTCTACATACTCAGGTGACATCGTCCAATAAGCTTCATCAAAATCAACCCAGAAACCCATCCGTTTTGTCATCTCAGTGAACTCACCTACATGTCGTTGCACCGATTCACGACACTTATCATTAAATTGTGCAACACCATACTTTTCAATATCTGCTTTTCCAGTAAAGCCCAACTCTTTCTCAACTGCAATCTCAACTGGTAAACCATGGCAATCCCAACCAGCTTTTCGAATTACCTGCTTTCCTTTCATTGTTTGAAAGCGAGGAAAAAGATCCTTAAAAACTCGAGCTTCAATGTGATGAGTGCCCGGTTTGCCATTTGCAGTTGGCGGGCCTTCATAGAAGCTCCAACGTGGTGAACCATCACGCGTTGAAACTGATTTTTCAAAGATATTATTTTTTTGCCAATATTGCAGGATCTGTGACTCCATTGCTGGAAGATCAATCTGTGCGGGCAATGATTTAATGGTTTGAACAGAGTTATCACCGCTTTTACCTCTGGTGGCACCCTGATCTTGATTACCCGTCATATTCACCCTTCATTCTAACTTGATGCGGGTGGCGGTTGGTAATTAGGCATAACAACGCATAATCTTTGCCCCTTCAGGGGGTAGTTGCAACAATGAAAAAATTATTCAAAAAGAGTGGCAAAAAGGCGCAACCTAAAAAAGTGGTTCCAAAAAAACCAGCCAAAAGCGCTGCTAAAAAAGCGGTAGCAAAGAAGGCGCCAGCTAAGAAAGCGCCAGCTAAGAAAGCAATGGCCAAGAAAACAGCAAGTAAAGCTGTAGCAAAAAAGAGCCCTACTCGCTCACCAAATATTGTTAAGCCATCACTGGCAAAGAGTTCAGCTAAGAAAGCGCCGGGCAAACCATTTCCAGCTAAGTTACAAACTTCAACCTCTGGCTCATCAACCACAATCTCAGTTACTTCAACAATGCCTAATGCAAATGTGGCACCGATTGTTGCTGAACGCCGTTTGACAATGTTGCCGCCACCAAAACCAGTTATCAAGTCAAAAAAGGCTGCCGCACTTAAACCAATTAAAAGTGCACCCGCACCATTTATTATTGAAGAGGGCGAGAACGCTTTTACGGCAACTGAACTAAAATCTTTAAAGGCCGAATTGGCGAAGGATCTCATTCGATTGCAGAAAGAGTTGGCTGCAGCCGAAGCTGAGATGGAGGATTTAGTTGAAGCGGCTGGTGTTGGTGCCGGTGATGATCAAGCAGATGCTGGCGCAAAAACATTTGAGCGAGAGCATGAGATGTCTTTGGTCTACAACGCCAGAGATATGGTCCAGCAAACCGAACGCGCCTTAGATCGTATTAATGGTAAAACTTATGGAAAGTGTGAAGATTGCGGAAATTACATTGGCAAGGCTCGCTTGCAGGTATTTCCTAGAGCAACCTTATGTATGGCTTGTAAGCAAAAAGAGGAACGTCGCTGAACTTATACCAACGTAAATGGCTAGCTGTAACAGCTTTACTTGTTTTTCTCTTTGATTACGTAAGTAAAGAGTTGGCAATTGAGTTTCTATCAGATGGATCTATTGATGTTATTGGTGATCTTCTACGATTTAATTTAGTTTTCAATCCTGGAGCTGCATTTAGTTTGGCCAGTAATGCAACTATTTTTCTCTCCATTTTTGCCATTTCGATGGCAGTTGTTATTTTTTACTATGGTCGCAGAGTTAAATCAACACCATGGGCAATTGCACTGGGCTTGGCGCTTGGCGGTATCTTCGGAAACTTAGCTGATCGGATATTTAGAGAGCCAGGCATGTTACGGGGAGAGGTAGTTGATTGGATTCAATTACCAAACTGGCCAATTTTCAATATAGCTGATTCAGCTGTTGTTTGTGCGGCAGTTCTAGTTACGATTTTATCTATTAAGAATATTGAATTTTATGGTCCTAACAAAAATGATGAGAAACCAAATGATTGAGCGTGAATCACGGTCATTGATAATTCCAGATGGTTTAAACAATGAACGTATTGATACCGCAATCTCTCGGTTATTGGGTCTATCCAGAACCGTAGTTGTTGGATTAATCGAAGCGGCAGAGATTAGCTGTGCTGGCAAGCCAGTTAACAAATCTTTTAAGGTAAGTACCAATGATCAAATTGAGATTTTAATGCCAGCAATTAAGGGTGAGGCGAAGTTAACCGCTACACCAATCGATGGACTAGATGTTGTTTATGATGATGAGTATGTGATTGTCGTAAACAAACCAGTTGGTATTGCAGCTCATCCCAGTCCTGGTTGGCGAGGTGCCACTGTTGTAGGTGCGATCTTTGCAGCTGGGTATCAATTAGCAACATCAGGTGCAGCAGAGCGACAGGGCGTGGTGCATAGATTAGATGTTGGAACCTCTGGCTTAATGGTTGTTGCTAAAAATGAGAAGGCTTACAGCAGTTTAAAAGATCAATTTAGAGAGCGCACCGTTTCAAAGATTTATCACGCATTGATTCAAGGTCATATGGATCCGACTACTGGCACCATCGATGCACCAATTGATCGCCATCCCAGGGAGGATTACCGTTTTGCAGTAGTTGCAAATGGCAAAGCATCAATTACACATTACAAAACTCTCGAGTTATTTCCAGCAGTTTCGCTGATGGAGATCGAGCTAGAAACTGGCAGAACTCATCAAATCCGAGTTCACTTTTCAGCGCTGCACCATCCATTAGTTGGCGATCTAACTTATGGCGCAGATCCATCGCTCGCACAAAGATTACAAATCGCCAGACCGTGGTTGCATGCAAAAGATCTAGCCTTTAAGCACCCCGCTACCGGTCAGGTAATCTCATTTACAGCGCAGTATCCCGAGGATCTGACACGCTCACTTGCCCTACTGGCCGATAATCAGCGCTAGAAATTCTTGGCAGTAGTAATCTCACCATCCCATGTCTGATAAAACATCCAATCTCAAAGATGATGAGAATTTTGTGCATCTTCATGTGCACACTGAATACTCAATGCTTGATGGGGCAGCAAAGATCTCAGAGTTAGTAGAAGAGGTCGCTCGGCAGCAAATGCCAGCGGTAGCAATGACCGATCATGGAAATGTTTTTGGCGCCTTTGAATTTCATAAACTAGCTAAAAAAGCAGGAGTTAAACCAATAATTGGAATTGAAGCTTACGTTGCGCCAGAGTCAAGATTTGATAAACGTCGAGTTAAGTGGGCCGAGGGTGGCGAAGATGATGTATCTGGTGGTGGCGCATATACGCACATGACTTTACTTGCAGAGGATAATTTAGGTTTATCCAATCTTTTCAAGCTTTCATCGTTAGCCTCACTCGAGGGTTTTTACTACAAGCCTCGTATGGATCGAGAGTTACTCTCTCAGTACGCAAAGGGATTAATCGCAACTACCGGTTGCGCAGGTGGTGAGATACAAACTCGACTTCGAATGGGTGGTTATAAAGAGGCGGTTAAAGCGGCTAGTGAGTTGCAAGATATCTTCGGAAAAGATAATTACTTTTTGGAGATAATGGATCACAATATTGAGATTGAAAGCCGGAGCTTTAAAGATTTAATTAAGTTAGGCAAAGAGTTGAATATGCCGCTACTGGCGACCAATGACCTGCATTACACCCATCATGAAGATTCAGCTGCACATGAGGTGCTCCTTTGCATTCAATCTGGATCCACTTTGGCCGATCCAAAACGATTCAAATTTGAGAACTCTGAGTTTTACTTAAAGAGCGCTAAGCAGATGCGAGAGTTGTTTAAAGATTTCCCCGAAAGTTGTGACAATACATTATTAATTGCGCAGCGTTGCAATACAACTATGCGTGAAGGTGAAAATCTGCTTCCTAGGTTCACTGTGCCGAATGGCGAAAGTGAGGATTCTTGGCTGATCAAGCAGGCAAATTTAGGTTTGAATAAAAAGTTAGATGGCAAGATTCCATCTGATTATCAACAGCGGTTAGATTTTGAATTAGATGTCATGATTAAAATGGGTTTTCCAGGTTACTTCTTAGTTGTTTCAGATCTTTGCAACCATGCTCGCGAGGTTGGAATCCGAGTAGGTCCCGGTCGTGGTTCAGCTGCCGGCTCACTTGTTTCATATGCTCTTGGTATTACCGGGCTAGACCCAATTAAGTTTGGTCTACTGTTTGAAAGATTTTTAAATCCAGAGCGAATTTCGATGCCAGACATTGATTTAGATTTTGATGAGCGTCGGCGTTCAGAGATGATTCAATATGCAACCACAAAGTATGGTGATGATCGAGTTGCTCAAATAATTACCTACGGCACAATTAAATCTAAGCAAGCGATCAAAGATTCAACTCGAGTTTTAGGTTACCCATATGCGTTAGGAGAGAGGTTAACTAAATCTCTACCACCATCGGTGATGGGTAAGGACATTTCACTAAAGGGAGTCTTTGATCCTAATGATGAACGTTATGGAGAGGCTACCGAGTTAAGAGCGCTTTACGATTCCGATCCAGACTCAAAAAAAATTGTTGATACCGCTCTTGGCATCGAAGGTTTAAAACGTCAGTGGGGCGTTCATGCTGCTGGTGTAATCCTTAGTAAGGAGCCGCTCTTAGATGTAATTCCAATTCACCGTCGAGAGGCGGATGGCGCAATCATTACCCAATTTGATATGGGTGCGTGCGAAGCAACTGGATTATTAAAGATGGATTTTCTTGGCCTACGAAATTTATCGGTCTTAGATGATTGCTTAATCAATATAAAAAATAATCTTGGCAAAGAGGTTGTTCTCGAGGAGTTGCCTCTCTCAGATAAGAAAACCTTTGAATTATTAGCTCGTGGTGACACTCTCGGAGTGTTCCAATTAGATAGCGCACCAATTAGAGCATTACTGCGTTCAATGGTGCCCGATAGCTTTGAGGATATTTCAGCGGTTATCGCTTTATATCGTCCTGGCCCAATGGGTGAGGATTCACATAATAAGTACGCTGATTATAAAAATGGTCGCAAATTACCGGTCCCAATACATCCAGAGCTTGAGCAACCACTAAATGAGATTTTGAAAGATACCTATGGGCTGATTGTTTATCAGGAACAGGTGCTCTCGATTGCAAGAAAAGTGGCTGGCTTCTCACTTGGTAGAGCAGATCTACTTCGTAAAGCTATGGGCAAAAAGAATAAGGAGATTCTCGACAAGGAGCGGGTTCACTTCGAATCAGGCATGAAGGCAAATAAGTTTTCAGCAGATGCAGTTGAAAAATTATGGCAGACCCTAATTCCATTCTCAGATTACGCATTTAACCGCGCCCACAGTGCAGGTTATGGGCTACTTTCATTTTGGACTGCATACTTAAAAGCAAATTACCCAACTGAGTACATGGCCGCCTTATTGACCAGCGTTCGTGATGATAAGGATAAAAGCGCACTTTATTTAAATGAGTGTCGCCGGATGGGTATTAAGGTCTTAGCGCCGGATGTAAATGAATCTGATTCAGAGTACACACCCAGAGGATCTGATATTCGATTTGGCTTAACGGCGATCAGAAATGTTGGCGAGAATGTAGTTGGATCAATTGTCAGTAATCGACTTGCCAAGGGTAAGTATCAAAGCTTTGGAGATTTCCTAAGCAAGGTAGATGCATCGGTTTGCAATAAGAAAACAATTGAATCTTTGATTAAAGCAGGGGCTTTTGATTCACTAAAGCACTCTCGTAAAGGATTGATGATGGTTTATCTCGAAGCGATTGATGCTGTCTCTGAAGCCAAGCGGGCAGAGTCAATTGGACAGTTTGATCTCTTTGGTTTGGAAACATCAGCTACTGCAATCAATGGTGTATCTCTTGATATTCCGATAACAGAATGGGATAAAGCAATGCTTCTATCCTATGAAAGAGAGATGCTCGGACTTTATGTTTCAGATCATCCCTTGCTCGGTATCGAGCATATTTTAAGAGCAGCATCTGATATGACAATTAGCCAATTAAATGATGTTAATCATGATCAAATAATTACCATTGGTGGATTGATCACCCAAGTACAGCGAAAAGTTTCTCGGCAGGGAACACCTTGGGCGATAGTTACAGTTGAGGATCTAGAGGGTGCTGTTGATGTTATGTTTTTTTCTAACTCCTATGCAACACATGGAGTAAATCTTGTAGAGGATCGGGTAGTTGCAATTAGAGGAAGAGTGGATAAGCGTGAAGAGCGGGCCAGGATTTCAGCCTTGGATTTAACAATGCCTGATTTAAACAAAACTCCAACTGGACCGTTAACAATCTCAATGGAGATGTCTAGATGTACCCCACCCGTTATTGAACGAATGAAGGAGATTTTGCGATCACATCCAGGTGCACGTGAGGTTCATCTGCAATTAGATGAGAATGGAAAGTTAACGACCTTAAAACTAGATGAAGGATTAAAGGTGACCTCATCGCCATCATTATCGGCCGACCTAAAAACTGTGCTCGGTCCTGATTGTTTACTAATCTAATTACTGAAATTTGTTAACGAAAGCACATAAATGAAACCAATTGAACTGCTAGCCGCGGTTGATATTCGCTCCGGGCAAGCTGCCAGATTGCAACAGGGTTCACTCGCAACTCTTACCACCTACGGAGATCCAATCGAAATTATTGATTCTTTCATCCAAGCAGGAGCAAGTTGGATTCATCTAGTTGATTTAGATGCCGCCTTTGGATCTGGTAATAACCGAGCGCTAATCAAAGATATCGTTGATTTGAAATCAGTTAAGTTTCAATTATCAGGTGGCATCATAAATCAAGAGAGCTTAGATTTTGCGATCTCTACTAAGGCACAACGGATAAACCTGGCAACCTCAGCTCTAATTGATCTACCATGGGTTGAAAAGGTGATTGGAAAGTACAAAGAGTTGTTAAGTGTTAGCTTAGATGTGCAGGGATCCAGTTTGATAGCACGCGGAACAGGTGAGCGGGCTGGTGATCTAATTGAGATGATAGATAAATTAGATCAAATGGGTTGTGCCAGATATGTAGTTACCGATATTGATACCGATGGTGCGCTAAGTGGTCCAAATTTTGAATTGCTATCAAAGGTAAGTATGGCAACTAATTCAAAGATAGTTGCAAGTGGCGGCGTTGCCAATACCGATGATTTAGTTAAATTGAGAGCACTCAACTTAGATGGTGTGATCTTAGGAAAGGCGCTTTATACAGGTCAGATAGATCTAAAGGAGGCAATTTCGGCCTGCTACAAATAATATTTCACATCAATACTCGCTATACGGCAGAATGATCCAATGACACATCCGCTTACTTTAGAAAAATTTCGCGAGTACGCAAGCGGATTTAATGTAATACCGGTAGCAAAAGTTATCAGCGGAGCGGGCTTAACTCCGCTAACAATATATTTGAAGTTAACTCAGAACAGAGTCGATACCTTTTTGCTTGAATCAGCTGAATCAAATGGAGTTTGGTCTAGATACTCATTTATTGGTGTAAATAGTGAAGCCACCATGACGGAGAAGAGTGGCAATGTTTTTTGGCGGGGCGTAATGCCAGCAGGGGCACC
The DNA here is from genome assembly GCA_009702465.1 of Actinomycetota bacterium. Lineage (GTDB taxonomy): Bacteria > Actinomycetota > Actinomycetes > Nanopelagicales > Nanopelagicaceae > Nanopelagicus. The sequence goes on along the minus strand of WLHY01000005.1, from coordinate 2,718 downwards.
GACTGGGGTCGACCCATTAACCGCACTGCGCATTGCAACTGCTCATCTTTCATCACCAAAATTTAATGATCTCCCACCATTAACTGGTGGTTTAGTTGGTTACTTAGGTTATGAAATCATCCGTAGATTAGAGAAAATTAAAAGTAGCACCGCTGTGGATATTGAAATTCCAGAGATAACTATGTTGTTGACCTCTGACCTGGCTGTCTTTGATCACGAGAAGGATGAAATTACTCTGATCGCTAATGCGATCAACTGGGATGGTTCTACTGAACGTGTTGATCAAGCTTATGAGAGCGCTCTAAATAGATTGGTGAAAATGCAGCAAGATTTAAACTCAGTTGAGGTCAAAAAGTTAGATCCGATTCCAGAACGAGTAACTTCGCCGTATCACCGACAAGTGAGTGATCTTGATTTTCAAAAGCGGGTTGAGCTAATAAAAGAGGAAATCAGATCTGGTGAAGCATTTCAAGTAGTTCTCTCTCAACGTTTTGAGATGGCGTCTAAGGCAGATGCCTTTGATGTTTATCGCACTTTACGAGAGCAAAATCCAAGTCCCTATATGTACCTATTTAGATTTGCAGATGAATTATGCATAGTTGGCTCTAGTCCAGAAGCCTTAGTGAAAGTAACTGGTGATCAGGTGATGATTCATCCGATCGCTGGAACCAGGCCACGAAGTAAAGATGCAAAGATCGATCAGCAAAATGGTGAAGAGCTTCTTGCTGACCCTAAGGAACGAGCAGAGCATCTGATGCTAGTTGACCTCGGGAGAAATGATCTGGGAAGAGTTTGCGAACCGGGTTCAGTCGAAGTAACACAATTTATGCAGATTGAAAGATATTCACATGTTATGCATATAGTTTCAACTGTGATTGGAAAGTTAGCCAAGAAATTCTCAGCCGTTGAAGCATTATTTGCTGTCTTTCCAGCAGGGACTTTATCTGGCGCTCCTAAACCTCGTGCGATGCAGATTATTGAAGATAATGAAGAAAGCCGACGCGGGATATATGGCGGCACAATTGGTTACTTAGATTTCACAGGAAATATTGATACATGTATCGCAATTAGAACTGCGGTGATAAAGGATGGTAAAGCTTATGTTCAGGCCGGTGCTGGGATAGTTGCAGATTCAGATCCGATCGCTGAAAATCAAGAGTGCATTAATAAAGCCGCTGCAGTCTTAGGTGCAGTTGCTACCGCTAATCTGATGGCGACAATATGAAATCATTACTTCTTACCGCATTAGCGATATTTTTGATTGGTTATGCAATATCAATGATTAACAAGGGAAGCTCCTCTTCGCGATATGAGCGAAAGCCAAAGGATCAGTGGAATAAGTTAAATGAGGGTGATGATCCGACAGAGAACCCAGATGAGATATATGGATAACTCATGACAGATAAGAATGTACTTGATGAAATCATGCAAGGAGTTTTGTTGGATTTGGCATCCCGTCAGGTGCCGATTAATGATCTAAAGCAGCAGATTGATTTAGCACCAAAGCTTCGAGGCGCCAAGCAATCATTATCGAAGGCTGGAACTTCTCTGATTGCTGAGATTAAAAGATCATCGCCGAGCAAAGGTGCGCTATCTGAAATCACTGACCCGGTTGCATTAGCAAAATCATACGAGCGCGGAGGAGCTGATCTAATCAGTGTCTTAACTGAGGAGCGAAGATTCAATGGAAAGATTGCAGATCTAATTGCAGTAAGAGATGCGATAGGGCTACCTGTTCTGCGCAAAGATTTTATTCTTACAGAGTTTCAAGTTTATGAATCCCGACTGCTTGGTGCTGATCTAATTCTCTTGATTGTGGCAGCGTTATCAAATGCTCAACTGCGTGACCTTTATCAACTATCAACTGAGTTAGGAATGGATGTTTTGGTTGAGGTGCATGATGAAGAAGAGGCGCAGCGAGCCATTGATTTAAAGGCGGAAATAATTGGCGTTAATTCAAGAAATCTTAAAACTCTTGAAGTTAGTGACCTCAACTTTGAACGGATCTTTCCTCACCTACCAAAGAATGTGATTAAGGTCGCTGAATCTGGAATCGCCACCCGAGCGCAGGTTGAATTCGTTGAAAGTTTAGGCGCAGATGCGATCTTGGTAGGAGAGTCCTTAGTTAAATCAGGGGATCCGGAGCAAAGCATTAAAGAGTTACTTAATCGCTGAGGATCATCTAAACTTGGAGTTATGTCAGCGCCGGAGATAAATGCTCAAACACTCGGACATTTTGGTCCTTATGGTGGAAGGTTTGTGCCCGAAGCACTTATTGCTGCCCTAGATGAGTTAACAGCTGCTCATGAGTCAGCTTTAAATGATCCAGAGTTCCAACGCGAATTAACACAGTTGCACGCCACATACTCAGGCCGACCTAGCATCATTACTGAAGCAAAACGATTTGCCGAACATGCAGGTGGTGCTCGGATACTGCTTAAGCGTGAAGATCTAAATCACACTGGTAGTCATAAAATTAATAATGTATTAGGTCAAGCATTACTTACTAAAAAAATGGGTAAGAAGAGAATTATCGCCGAAACTGGAGCTGGACAACACGGAGTCGCATCTGCAACAGCGGCCGCTTTGTTAGGTCTTGAATGTGTTGTTTATATGGGAGAGGCTGATACAAAACGCCAAGCATTGAATGTCGCACGAATGAAATTACTTGGGGCCAAAGTAGTAGCTGTAACCCAAGGTTCTAAAACACTTAAAGAT
>WLHY01000049.1 GCA_009702465.1 Actinomycetota bacterium | reverse complement strand
CGCAGATTTAGGTGCGATCGCACCAACTGAAGGTTTAGCTCAAGCATATTCAGCAATTGGATATAACTTAAATCAACTTAAGCGGATGAATGAAGCTGCTAATGCCATGAGCAAGGCGGTTGAACTGCTGCGCGAGACAAAATCACCAATGGCGATAGAACTTGCCTGCACCTTGGGTGAGTGGTGGTTTAACTCAAAGGAGTATGACAAAACAATTGATTGCATGAATCAATGTGTGCAGGAGCATCTAATTGATGGCAATGATTCAGGGGCAGCAAATGATTTACATTTAATTGGTTGTGCCTACCGAGAGTTAAAAAATTACGATAAATCACTTGAGGCCTTCCGTGAGGCCCGCGCCTTGTTTAAGAGATTAAAAGAGGTAATTAATGTTGCAAGGTGTGATCAAAAGATTGCGCACTGCTTAACAGAGCTTGGCGATGCCGAGGGTGCCTTGATTGCAGCACAAAAATCATTAGATGTATTTGTAACCGCTCATGATCACCGCCGCGAGACTTACTCGATGTTTGAGTTAGGAAAGGCGCAGATTGCATCAAACCTAAATGAAGAGGGTTTGATGAGTCTAGAAAATGTGCTTGAGACGGTGACCGAGTCTGAGTTTAAGGATTTTGAGTTCATCATTGATATTGAGCGAAAGATTGCTTTAGTGCTTCGAAAGCTAGATCGAAATGATGAAGCACAAGAGATTGAACGCAGATTAGATGCTGTAACCGATGTAATTGATGAGGCTTAAATCTTTTTAAGCTTTTGGATGGTTTACTGGATTTAAATGTTGCATTGCCCAGGCATACATTGCAATTGCACCAGCTGCGGATGCATTCATAGATCTAGTTGATCCATACTGCGAGATAGCTAAAACAACCTCACAAACAGCAACACCCTCATCACTCATGCCAGCACCCTCTTGGCCAAATAACATCACACACTTTGCTGGCAGATCATAATTTTCAATCTGCTTTGAGATTGGCAGATTATCAATTCCAATAATTGGTAACTTGTTTTGATCACACCAAAGCTTGAACTCTTCAACTGTCGGGTGGTGATGAACCGTTAAGTACTTATCAGTCACCATCGCACCGCGTCTGTTCCAATCTCGCTTACCAACAATGTGAACAGCTGAGACATTAAATGCATTTGCAGTTCTAACGATTGAACCGATATTTAAATCATGCTGCCAATTCTCAATTGCAATTTGCAGATCATGTCGCTTGGTATCGAGATCTGCGACGATCGCCTCAACCTTCCAATATCGATACTTATCTAATACGTTGCGCCGATCGCCATTTTCTAATAATTCAGGATCAAAGTGCTCATCTGTGGGCCATGGTTTAGAGTGTGGGCCTACACCGACGACTTGGTAGAACTCACCAGGTCCAACAGTACTTTCCGACATAACTTAACTTTAAGGGCACAGGTAGATGAATCTGAAATTTAGGCAAGGAATTCTTATCAAAAGAATTTCAATTGCAGTTATTTCAATCCTGGCATTAACAGCGCAACCAGTTAATGCTGCAGATCCACTGCCTAATGCATTTTTTAATCACTTAGGATCAAAGTATTTAGCCAATCCCGGTGTTATTTTTATTGATTCCAGCAATGAATCAGTTCTCTATGAACAAAGCTCAAAATCATTAAGGCCCCCTGCATCAGTAATTAAATTGGTTTCAACGACTGCAATTGCAATGACCCTGGATTCATCCACTGTTTTTAAGACAGCGATCTATCAAGGTGATCGTCCTGGTGCCTTCATAATTGTTGGTGAAAATGATCCTTGGATTACATCAAGTACCAGATCACGCGATCGATTTAAACGGGCCTACCTACCAGCACTTTTAAATGCGGCGCTAAAGCAGCGAAATAACTTAAAGGTAATAAGTGTGCAGTACTCAGGTGTTAGCAGCTCTGATATTAATTACGCACGAAAGGTTATGCGCAAGACCTCATCAATTAAGGCAAGGCCATATCCAGGCAAGATTGATACATCCACTATAACTGGTGAGAAAATCGCTGAAATTACCTCACCTAAATTATCTACCTTAATTAGATTTACTAATCTTTATAGCGATAACAATTTATCGCAGAAATTAGCCCAACTAGCAGCGATTAGAAATGGCTTTCCAGGAAACAAATCAGGTATCAATTTAGTATTTCAAAATAAGTTAGCTGAGTTAGGTGTTAACACCGCTGGCATGTATCTCGAGGATGCTTCTGGGCTCTCGCAACAAAATAGAATCTCAGCGGCTACTGTCTCACAATTACTGTTAAAGATTAGAAGTGAACCAAAGTTAAATGTGGTTTATAACTCTCTACCGGTCAGCGGTATCTCTGGCACCTTGGCAAATCGTTATCAAAAGAGCGCACCTGATGCGATTGGTTTGGTTAAGGCAAAGACTGGTTCAATTAAAAATACTGTTGCACTTGCTGGTTACGCCACCTCAGGATCGACCGAGTATGTGTTTGTAGTTATCGCTAATCAAACTGGCAGAACGCGTGGCAGTCAGGATGCGGCTAGAGGTGCAATAGATAAAATGCTGGGAAGTATCACAAAACCTCCTGTTATCCCTGCCACAACAACAACGGATACAAGTACAGTCTCTAATTAGCAAATCAATTTCACCGATAGAGTTAGCAACATGCTAGCTAATTACATCGTGCTTATGAAGTTGCGGGTAGTTGAGCTGTTGTTGGTAACAACTGTGCCAGCCTTATTTTTAGCAAGTAATGGTGTGCCAGATCTGAAGATCACAATTGCAACATTAATTGGTGGCACCCTGGCTGCAGGTGGGGCAAATACTTTAAATATGATTTTGGAAAGTGAATCAGATAAGTTGATGGCTAGAACTGCAGATAGGCCGGTTGCAACTGGTGTGATCAGCAAGCGCCACGCTACCTGGTTTGCAATTGCTCTCGTTACTTTATCCCTTTCAACCTTTATTGTTTTTACAACTGTATTAGCAACTTTGTTAACCGCCTTTGCCGTGCTTTTTTATGTTTTGGGATATACCATGATGCTTAAGAAAAATACATCACAAAATATTGTTTGGGGCGGGATCGCTGGTTGTATGCCAGTTTTAATTGGCCAGGCAGCAGTAACCAACTCCTTAACCTTGACCTCCTTCTTATTTTTCTTAGTTGTGTTTTTCTGGACCCCACCACATTTTTGGGCGCTGGCGGTTAAGTACCGCGATCAATATAAATCAGCGGATTTTCCAATGTTGCCAGTGGTGGCACCAATGAGTTCAGTGATTAAGCAGATGTGGTTTCACTCAACATTTATGGTCATTACATCAATTGCGGTACTACTCAGTGCAGATATTTCACTCTGGTTAATCCTTGCTGCATCAGCATTATCGGTGGGTTGGAAGTGGCAATTAATTAGGTTGAGTAAGAGTGAGTCTGATATCGATGCCAGTCGATTATTTAACTGGTCGATCACATTTCTCAGCATTTACTCATTATTAATTGTATTTGGAGTATTGCTTAAGTAATTTTTCAAGGTTGATCTGCGACAATAGGCACATAATGAAAACCGCTATTGATGTTCGCGATCTCAGTAAAAAGTATGGTGATCGGCTAGCGGTTTCGCATGCAAATTTCTCGGTACCGATGCGAAGCATTTGTGGCTTTGTTGGTCCAAACGGTGCTGGCAAGACAACCACTATTCGAATGTTGCTTGGTTTAATTACTCCATCTACTGGTGATGGACATGTGTTGGGTGAGGAAATTTCAGAGCCAGAGAATTACCTGCCACGAGTCGGAGCGATGATTGAAGGGCCAGCTTTTTATCCAGCCCTGACCGGTAAACAAAATTTAATGGTCTTAGCAAAGATTGGCGGCTTTGATACCGATCTAGTTCAAGGCTTACTTGAAAAGGTTGGCTTGGGCGATCGTGGAGATTCAAAGTACAAAACCTATTCATTAGGTATGAAGCAAAGATTAGGAATTGCAGCTGCCTTACTTCCAAATCCAAAGTTATTAATTTTAGATGAGCCAACAAATGGGTTAGATCCAGCGGGTATTCAAGAGGTGCGTGCACTTCTTAGACAACTAGCAGATGATGGCGCAACAATCTTTGTCTCCTCTCACTTACTAAGCGAGCTAGAGATGATCTGCGATCACCTAGTAATGCTGCGCGAAGGAAAGGTGATCTTTGCTGGCAAGACAACTCAACTTTTAGCTGCACAACAACCAGTAGTGATAGCAAAGCCCGAGAACAGTAAAGATTTAAGTAAGTTGGCTGAGATTGCAAAATCACTAGGACATGAGACAAATATTTTAGATGATGCGGTTCATGTAAAGGGTGAGAAGAATTTTGCAGCAGAGTTAAACAAGGCAGCGTTCGCGGCTGGCATTACCTTGTCATCATTAGCACCAGTTCAAGCCTCACTAGAAGAGACCTTCTTTGAAATGACGGGTGAGTGAAGATGTTTAAAGTTTATAAAGCAGAGTTAGTTAAATTAAAGCGAGCCTCTCTCTCACTTTCCACCCTAGCCTCAGTTTTATTTATCACTGGTTTATCAACCTCTCTTCTTTTCTTATTAGTTGATTCACCAGAGGGAAATGGTCGCGAAGGAGTTCGCATCACTCGAGAAACTCTTGAATTAGCAACTGGCTTATCCTTAAGTTTTAGCAATGCTGCCGGCTTACTAGGAATTGTTGCTCTATGTATCTTTGCTGCTCAAACCGCGCAGGAGTACACCTACGGAACACTCCGTAATTTATTGGTACGCCAGCCTTCAAGAATGAAGGTTTTGATTGGAAAGTTAATGGCAATGAAGTTATTTGCCCTAGTTATAGTGATTTCAGCAGGTTTATTTACCTTCGCACTCTCCTACCTATTTGCTGGCGTGAAGGATATTTCAACGCAAAGTTGGGGATCTACCGATGCTCGGATAGATATCGCTCGCACATTTATAAATGTAACGATTGCAACTATTGGTTATGGCATCTTTGGCATGATCTTAGGTCTGCTCTTTAGGTCACCAGTTACTGCAATCTCAATCGGCGTTATCTGGAACTTGATTATTGAGGGCTTGTTATCAATCTTTGTTACCGATTTAGCTAGGTACTTTCCAGGTCAATTACTCTCAAATGTTGCCTTTGGTGGTAGCGAGGAGATTTCCTATCAATACTCATTGTTTACCAGTTATGGATTTTTACTTGTTAGCATGATTATTGTCGCTATTTTGTTTAAACGAAGGGATGTTGCTAACTAATGAAAAAAATAATTGTGGCCGCGTTGATTGCATCCCTAGTACCAACTGTTGCAATTGCAAATCCGCCAAGGACACCAAAGCCAACACAAGCGCAGATTGATGCAGCTAAGAAGGCTGAGGCGGCGAAGAAGGCTGAGGCTGATGCTGCAGCCAAGAAGTTAAGAAGTGCCCAAACAACCCTTCGAACATTGACTGCTGTTTCGGTGGCAAAAACCAAGTTGTATAACCAAGCGGTCGCAGAATTAAATATGAAGATTAAAGCTGCAAATATTGCAATGAAGCACCTAGAGGCTGCGCAAGCATCAGTCAGTGCGGGCCGAAGAGCTATCGGAAAGATGGCGATGAATGCTTATGTAATGGGAAGTGGTTTTACAGATGTTGAAACAATTTTAAACTCCGATGGACCACAGGATTTAGCTGATCGGTTAAGTACTTTGGATGCACTTGGTGAGAATAATTCAAATGCATTGGATAGATTTAAGAGCGCAGAGGTAGTTGCTGATGCTGCGCGGAAAGCGGCCGACCAAGCAAAGGTAGAGCAGGAAAAAGCGACGGTAAAGGTAGCTGCAGCGAAGAAGGAAGCTGATATTGCAAAGGCGATGCAACAAGATGAGGTAGATCGCTTACAAGCAATTCAAGATAAATTGGCAAAAGAGTTTGCGGTTGCGCAAAAGACTCGTTTAACTTTAGAACAACAACGACAACTTGCCTTACTTGAAGAGGCAAATGCTGGTATTGCAAGAACTGTTATTAATCAATCAAAGGTATGGCCAGATACTGGTTTTACCGGCAGATTATCTACCCGCTCAACTGAGGCGATGCGAGCACAAGCTGTTGCCTTTGCTAAGAAACAGGTGGAAGCGCGCAAACCTTATGTTTGGGGAGATGAAGGACCAAATGCATTTGATTGCTCTGGTTTGGTTTACGCCGCGTATCGATCAGCAGGCCTTGGTTGGCCAAATTGGGATCGACTCAACTCATCACTTTATTGGGTTGCTACGCAACGGGTGAAGTTAACTGATCTAGTACCGGGTGATTTACTCTTTTACTCATACAAAGGAGATGTCAGAACAATTCACCACATCACTATTTACGCCGGTGGTGGCATGATGTGGGAGGCGAACTCAAAGGATCGTGGACTGCTTTACTCAAGCATCTACAGCGTTAAGGGTTTAATGCCTTACGGAGGTCGGGTCTAATCTTCTCCTAATGAGCTTATGGGAGATTAGAAAAGCAGTTAAGCCTTGGCTTACTGGTGAGTTGATTTTGTTTGGCTGCTCTGGTGGCACAGATTCAATGGCGATGGCGGCAGCTTTATTAAAAGAGGGTAATAATTCAAAGATAATTCCAGTTGTAGTAGATCATGGTTTACAAGATGGCTCTGCCCAAATTGCAGCAGATACTGTAAGTAAATTAAAGCAGATGGGCTTTCCAGAAGTTTTAAGTGCAAAAGCAAATGTTGAGATTACCGATGGCCTAGAGGCATCGGCACGGCGCGCTCGCTACCAAATCTT
>WLHY01000048.1 GCA_009702465.1 Actinomycetota bacterium | reverse complement strand
TTAGGCGAACTAATAACTCAGGAGTTGCGCCAACTAAACCATCAACTAAAAACAACCAGGTTGAGGGGTACTCAATTTCTAATCGCTTTAATAATTGACGAGCATCAATTGCAGTAGTTGAGGTAGCGGTTAGATCTCGGGCCAATACCACTTTCTCGAGCTCACCAGCATTGATAGATTTAATTGCTACCGCTACTTGGTTACGCCATTTATCCTCAGAGATCGAACCATCTGCCCATTTAATTTCACCACTAACAACTGAGTTTTTTAATTGGGATATTTCAGGTTGGGCGGTATCGCCAATCCAAGTGATCCAAGATTTACCATTTTTCTGACCAATCACAATTTGTGGAATTATTAATTTAGATGGTGCGCTCTCATCAAATGCAAAGGAGGTAAAGAGAATTGGACCGGTTCCACCACCATGCACATTGTTTTTAATTGTGAAATTAGCAACCTCTTTATCCCACCAATTTCGAGCTAATGTAAATCGCTCTGGCCCAGTAATCTCTAACTCTTTATAAACTCCAAATCCAATTAAGCCATCACCACTTCTAATCCATGCAGTTGATAAATTTTCGGCAGTACTAATCGAGGAGAGCAGTGGATGCTCACCCAGTAATTCGGTGGTGATTAGTTGCGACATGATTTTATGCTGCCCATCAAGTTTGGATTTGTCTGTAAAGCCTACTCCTTAGAGAATAAGCCCGTGGTCAGAGCCAATTTAAATAAAGATCCAGATGATGTCTCCAAGATGTTTGATGGTGTGGCTAATCGATATGATTTTTTAAATGATCTCCTAAGTCTTGGTCGAACCAAGGCGTGGCGCAAGGTTGTGACGGCGATCATTGCACCTAAGGCTGGAATGAAGATTCTAGATATTGCGGCAGGAACCGGCTCATCAAGTGAACCCTTGGTGAAAAAGGGTGCGGATGTTATCGCGCTAGATTTTTCAGAAGGGATGTTAGCTGCCGGACGTAAACGTCATAGCGGCATTAAGTTTCAACATGGCGATGCGTTAAAATTACCATTTGAAGAAAATACCTTTGATGTTACAACTATTTCATTTGGTCTTCGCAATACCAATGACGCGACGTTGGCATTGAAAGAGGCGCTGCGAGTTACAAAAGAGAGTGGCCGAATTGTTATTTGTGAATTCTCCCATCCAACAAATAAAATTTTCCGAATTATTTATTTAAAGTATTTGATGCGGGCATTACCGGTGATTGCTAAGCGCATCTCTAAAAATCCGGCTGCATATATTTATTTGGCAGAGTCGATACAGGCCTGGCCTAACCAGAGCGCTCTGGCCCAAGTAATGAGACAGTCAGGCTGGGAATCGGTCAGTTGGCAGGATTTAACCTTTGGAATTGTCGCAGTTCACATTGGCTATAAAGGGCAAGTGGCATAAGCCCTCACTGGCTACGCCTAAGATTTGAGATATGAATCCATACGTTCCAATTCTTGCGATTGGCGCAATTGGCCTAGGTTTTGGACTCTTCTCAATCATTGCCGCAGCGGTCACTGGTCCGAAAAGATACAACCGAGCAAAGACAGATGCTTATGAGTGTGGCATCGAACCATCACCACAAGCTACCGGCGGTGGCAGATTTCCGGTTAAGTACTTCTTAACTGCGATGCTATTTATCATCTTTGATATTGAAATTGTCTTTTTATATCCATGGGCGGTCGCATTTGATCAATTAGGAGTCTTTGGTTTAGTAGAGATGGCCTTATTTATTGGAACTGTTTTTGTGGCCTTTGCTTATGTGTGGCGCCGCGGCGGATTGGAGTGGGATTAAAAATGGGTTTAGAAGAGAAGTTACCAAGTGGGTTTTTACTAACCACAGTTGAAAAATTAGCTGGTTACATGCGAAAGAACTCATTGTGGCCAGCAACCTTTGGTTTGGCTTGTTGCGCTATTGAGATGATGGCGGCCGGTGCTGGTCGTTACGACTTAGCTAGATTTGGAATGGAAGTTTTCCGCGCATCCCCTCGCCAAGCAGATTTAATGATCGTAGCTGGAAGAGTTAGCAACAAGATGGCGCCAGTTGTACGACAGATTTATGATCAAATGGCTGGACCAAAATGGGTATTAGCGATGGGTGCATGTGCATCATCTGGTGGAATGTTTAACAATTATGCGATTGTGCAAGGTGTTGATCACATAGTTCCAGTTGATATTTATCTACCTGGTTGCCCACCACGCCCTGAGATGTTAATGGATGCAATTTTGAAGTTACATGATCAAATTGGCGAGAGCAAGCTAGGACCAAATCGCGAAAAAATTATTAAAGAGGTTGAAGCAGCAGCGCTCGCTGCAACACCAACCCATCAATTAAAGGGTCTGCTTGCATGAGCACCGAGACCAGCAATGGAATGTTTGGCGTAACTGGATCTGGTGATACCTCTGGATTTGGTGGCTTGGTTAAATCAGTTCAAAGTATTGGTTCAACCCAACGGCCATTTGGTGGCTACTTTGATCAGGTTGCCGATGAGTTAGAGCGAGCATTTCCAGCATTTAGTGATGCGATTGAAAAGGTAGTTGTTGATCGAGGCGAGTTAACCTTATTTGTAAAGCGCGAGCGATTATTTGAAGTAGCAAAAATTTTGCGTGATCAACTTCGCTTTGAGATGTGTGTTTCGGTAAGTGGTGCTCACTATCCGGCAGAGGTAGGTCGTGAGCTACATGTTGTTATCGCCTTACTTTCAATTACAAATAATCAAAGAATTAGATTAGAGGTTTGTGTACCTGAGTCAGATCCACATCTACCTTCATTAGTAGAGGTATGGGCTGGCACAAATTGGCACGAGCGCGAAACTTATGACATGTTTGGAATTATTTTTGATAACCACCCAGGATTAACTCGTATCTTGATGCCAGATGATTGGGATGGATTCCCACAACGAAAAGATTATCCACTTGGTGGAATTCCAATTGAGTACAAAGGTGCAACTGTGCCAGCTCCTTCCGAGCGACGGAGTTATCAATGAGTACCTTCACCGATCCATACGCATCATCACGTGAAACCACAGAAGGTCGCGTCTATTCAGTTACTGGTGGCGATTGGGATTCCATGGTTACTGAGATTGGCGCAACTAAAGAGGAGCGCGTAGTTGTAAATATGGGACCACAACATCCATCCACTCATGGTGTGTTGCGATTAGTTCTTGAACTTGAGGGCGAAACTATTACCGAAACCCGTTGTGGAATTGGTTATCTTCACACTGGAATTGAGAAAAATACCGAGTACCGATCATGGACACAAGGTGTCACCTTTGTAACTCGCATGGATTACTTAGCACCATTATTTAATGAGACTGCATACTGCTTAGGTGTAGAAAAGTTATTAGGAATTACCAATGACATAACGGAGCGAGCCACTGTAATTCGCGTAATGATGATGGAGTTCAACCGAATCTCATCTCACATGGTTGCACTTGGAACTGGCGCACTCGAGCTAGGTGCTCTTTCACCAATGATCTTCGCCTTCCGCGAACGCGAGAAAGTACTTGATGTATTTGAGATGGTCGCAGGATTGCGTATGAATATGGCGTATGTCAGACCAGGTGGAGTCGCACAAGATCTACCAGCTGGAGCGCTAACAAAAATTAAAGAGACGGTCAAAGAGTTACGTAAAAACTTTAAGGATAATGAGAAGTTATTAGTTGGAAACTCAATCTGGATAAAGCGCACTCAAGGAATTGGCTACCTAGATCTAGCTGGTTGCACCACATTAGGAATTACTGGACCAGTTTTGCGTTCAACTGGTTTGCCATGGGATCTCCGTAAAGCACAGCCTTACTGCGGCTACGAGGATTACCAATTTGATATTCCAACAACTGATACCTGTGATGTATATGGAAGATTTTTAATCAGAATGCAAGAGCTAGAGCAATCACTTCGAATCATCGAACAGTGTGTCACTAAGTTAGAGAAGTTAGAAGGTCAACCAGTAATGGTGGCGGATAAGAAGATTGCTTGGCCATCTCAGCTATCAATTGGTGGCGATGGTATGGGTAACTCGTTAAATCATATTCGTGAAATTATGGGTGAATCAATGGAGGCGTTAATTCATCACTTTAAATTGGTTACTGAAGGCTTCCGGGTTCCAGCTGGTCAGGTTTACACAACTGTTGAATCACCACGTGGCGAGTTAGGTGTTCACTTAATCTCCGATGGCGGCACACGTCCTTACCGTGTCCACTTCCGCGAACCATCATTTAATAATTTACAAGCAACAGCTGCAATGTGTGATGGCGGCCAGATCTCTGATGTGGTTGCAGCGGTAGCATCAATCGATCCAGTTATGGGTGGTGTTGATCGCTAATGAAATTTACAACTGAGCAGATCGCAACTATGGATGCAATTATTACCCGTTATCCGCGCAAGCGTTCTGCCATCATGCCATTACTTCACTTTGTTCAATCAATTGATGGTTATGTTACAAATGAGGGAATTGAAGTTATAGCCCAGAAGCTAGAGCTAGCTACCGCTGAAGTTACTGCGGTTTCAACCTTTTACACCCAGTACAAATCAAAGCCAGTTGGTGAATACCATGTTGGAATCTGTACTAATACTTTGTGTGCAGTTATGGGTGGCGATGCAATATTTGAATCAATCAAAGAACACTTAGATATTGAAAATGATGGCGTAACCGCAGATGGTAAAGTTTCAGTAGAACATATTGAGTGCAATGCAGCTTGTGATTACGCACCAGTTGTTATGGTTAACTGGGAGTTTTTCGACAATCAAACAGTGCAATCGGTGAAGGATTTAGTAGATGGTGCACGAGCTGGTAATCCACCTGCACCAACACGTGGTCCAAAAACACTTCGCACTTGGAAGCAAAACTCAGCTGTTCTTGCCGGCATCTCAGATGGTTTAGCTAATGAGGGATTACAAGCGGGAGAGCCAACTCTGCTTGGTTTAAAGAGATCAAAGGGTGGCAATTAATGACAAAGTTAACGCCAGTTCTCTCTGCGCATTGGGATGAAGCAGATTCATTTACCATCGCAGCATACAAACGCAATGGTGGCTACACAGCGATTGCTAAAGCATTAGAAATGCAACCTGATGCAGTAATTCAATTGGTTAAGGACTCTGGTTTACGAGGCCGCGGCGGTGCAGGATTTCCAACTGGAAACAAGTGGGGATTTATTCCGCAAGGAGATAACAAAGAGCATTACTTAGTTGTTAATGCAGATGAATCTGAACCTGGCACTTGTAAAGATACTCCACTATTAATGGCTAACCCACATGTTTTAATTGAAGGCGTAATTATTGGTTCATATGCAATCCGTGCTAACTATGCATTTATCTATATTCGTGGCGAGGTTACCCATGTTGTTAGACGAGTACAGCAGGCGATCGAAGATGCTTATGCAGCTGGGTTGCTAGGAAAAAATATTCTTGGCAAAGGTTTTGATCTCGAATTAGTTTTACATGTTGGCGCAGGTGCATATATCTGTGGTGAAGAAACTGCACTTCTTGATTCACTAGAGGGTTTTCGTGGTCAACCAAGATTGCGTCCACCATTCCCAGCGATCGCAGGCTTGTATGCAAAACCAACTGTGGTTAACAATGTTGAATCAATTGCATCAGTTCCAGCAATTGTTAAAAATGGCGTCGAATGGTTTAGCGCAATGGGAACTGAGAAGAGCAAAGGCTTCACCCTTTACTCACTCTCTGGACATGTCACCAACCCAGGACAGTTTGAAGCACCACTTGGAATTACTTTGCGGGAGTTGTTAGAAATCTCTGGTGGAGTTCGTAAAGGCCACAAACTTAAATTCTGGACACCAGGTGGATCATCAACCCCAATCTTCACCGATGCACATTTAGATGTACCACTTGATTACGAGGGTGTAGCTGCAGCTGGATCAATGCTTGGCACAAAGGCGTTACAAATCTTTGATGAGACCACATGTATTGTCCGCGCCGTATTGCGTTGGACTGAGTTTTATAAGCATGAATCTTGTGGAAAGTGCACACCATGTCGCGAAGGCACTTGGTGGTTGGTACAAGTTCTTAAGGATCTAGAGGCTGGTCGTGGTACTGAAGCTGATCTAGATAAGTTGTTAGATCTTTGCGACAACATCATGGGTCGTTCATTTTGTGCTCTTGCAGATGGTGCAGCAAGCCCAATCATCTCCTCCCTTAAGTACTTCCGCCAAGAGTATTTAGATCACCTAGCAATTGGTGGTTGTCCATTTGATCCTGCAGCTGCCACCTTGTTTGAAAATGTAGGTGCCAAGTGAGTACTGATGTAACCGTCGAGCTAATCACCTGTGTAATTGATGGCTTTGAAGTAACAGTTCCGAAGGGAACGCTAGTTATTCGTGCTGCTGAGAAACTTGGTATTCAAATTCCACGTTTTTGTGATCACCCATTATTGGATCCAGCAGGCGCTTGTCGTCAATGTTTAGTTGATATTGAAATTAATGGCAGAGCATTTCCTAAGCCACAAGCCTCTTGCACAATTCCAGTTGAAAATGGCATGGTTGTAAAAACTCAACTTACCTCTGCTGTTGCTGATAAGGCACAAAAGGGAATCATGGAGTTGTTGTTAATCAACCACCCACTTGATTGCCCAGTTTGCGATAAGGGTGGCGAGTGTCCGCTGCAAAATCAGGCGATGTCTAATGGACGTGAAAGCTCACGTTATGAGGGTGTAAAGCGAACATTTGAAAAGCCAGTTGCAATCTCCTCACAAGTTTTATTGGATCGTGAACGTTGCGTGCTGTGCGCTCGCTGTACAAGATTCTCAGAACAAATTGCTGGTGATCCATTTATTACCTTAAATGAACG
>WLHY01000047.1 GCA_009702465.1 Actinomycetota bacterium | reverse complement strand
GCAGCCATTAAAGCTTGTAACTCTACAAAATCTGCTTCACCAAACTTATTAACAATCATTGAAGCAACATTGCCACCAGCGCTAAGTAGAACCTCAATTCTGATGTCATAAACCAGATTCAAAACGGTGTAAACAGCAACAGTTTCACCTAGCGCACGGCCTAGTCCCAACATCGCACCGCCCACAACGCCACCGCGACCATAAGGAAATACAACAGCTTTAATCATCGCCCATTTAGTTGCACCCAGTGCGTATGCTGCTTGAATCCGCTCTGGCGGAGTTTGTGCAAATACTTCACGGGAGATAGCGGTAATAATTGGAATAATCATGATTGCTAAAACTAAACCTGCGATAAATGGTGATCGAGTAAATACTGGAGCCGGCATATCAAAGATTGGGATAAAGCCTAAGTATTTGTGAATTAACTTTGCCCAGTATTCAGCATGTGGCATCAGGACAAAGAAGCCCCACAAACCATAAACAATTGATGGAATAGCAGCCATTACATCTACAACGATCACCATTGGTTTTTTCAACCACTCTGGCGCGTAATAAGATAAAAATAATGCGGTGCCAACTGCAATTGGTACACCAAAAAACATTGCGATTATTCCGGTAACAATTGTTCCAAACAACATTGCACCAATGCCGTACCTAGCATCCTGGCCAATCTCTGGGATTGCATCTTCCCATTCAAAGCCAGTTAAGAAAGCTAAACCGGCATTTCGAATTGCTTCAAAGCCGTTGTAAATTAAGAAGAATCCAATCAAACCTAATAAGACTAAGGAGATCATTCCGCCACCAGTTACAACTGCGCGAAAAACTTTGTCGGTAAAGCGTGGTTCCGTTGTTATAACCCTCGGTGCTGGAGTTACCTTTTTATCTGGAGCCACGATTGTCATGGGCAAATCATGCTAAAGAGAGCACATTTAGAGGTTTAATCGGAATAACGCCTAGATGAACGGAAGGTGAATTAGATCAGGGCACCACGCCTGCCCTAGGGTTGGGCGTATGGGAAATGATCTGCCAAACCTGATCTGGGTCGATTGCGAGATGACTGGATTAGATCTTAATAAAGAGGCATTGGTAGAGATCGCAGTTCTGGTGACCGATGCCCAGTTAAATATCTTGGGTGAGGGCGTGGATCTAGTTATCAAAACCTCGCCAGAGAAGTTGGCAGCGATGGATGAGTTTGTTAGAAATATGCACACCGAATCTGGTCTGATCAATGAGATCCCAAATGGAGTCTCACTTGAAGAGGCCGATGCCGCCATCATCGCCTACCTAAGTAAGTACGCACCTGGTGAAGGAAAATCCCCGCTTGCAGGAAATAGCGTTTATGTTGATCGTGGATTTATCGCTCGAGATCTGCCTCTATTAAATAAGTATCTGCATTACCGAACAATTGATGTCTCATCGATTAAAGAGTTAGCCCGCCGCTGGTATCCCAAGGTTTACTTTGCCGCCCCGGCAAAGGTTGGCAACCACCGCGCATTAGGCGATATTCGGGATTCAATCGAGGAGCTTGAGTACTACCGCAACAAAATCTTCATTCAATCGTGAAGTAGTATTACCCTGTAACAAACATGGTGGGCGTAGCTCAGCTGGTAGAGCACCCGGTTGTGGTCCGGGATGTCGCGGGTTCGAGCCCCGTCGCTCACCCCACTATTTCAAGCAAACAAAGCAACATTTTAGAATCTAGGAGAGTTAAATGAAACCGATGATCTTTGATGTTGTAATTGAAATTCCAGCTGGCTCTAGAAATAAGTACGAGATCGATCACAGCACCGGCCAGATTCGACTTGATCGAATGTTATTTACATCTACCCGCTATCCATATGATTACGGCTTTGTTGAAAACACACTTTCCCTAGATGGCGATCCACTTGACGCTCTCGTCATGTTGGATGAACCAACCTTTCCTGGCTGCATTGTTTCCTGTCGCACCATTGGCATGCTTCGCATGACTGATGAAAAGGGTGGCGATGATAAGTTGCTATGTGTTGCAGCTGGTGATATTCGCAAAGATTACCTAACTGATATTTCAGATCTGCCAACCTTTGAATTAGAAGAGATCAGGCACTTTTTCGAGGTCTACAAATCTCTCGAACCAAATAAATCAGTACATGGTGGAGATTGGGTAAACCATGCCGCCGCCGAGGAGGAGATCAACAACTCTTACAACCGCTTTAAAACACATTAAGCCAGAAAATACCCTTAATAAAAGGAATAAAACCACAATAAAACGCTGATAGGGTCGGCCAGTACAAAAGACCGGGTTGTTAGCTCAGTTGGTAGAGCAGGTGACTCTTAATCACCGGGTCGGGGGTTCGAGTCCCTCACAACCCACTTAGTTTTCCTTAGAAACACTTTTGTTTTGTTGGTTATTTGGAATATTCAGAAATATCTAGGGATTTGTTTTGTAACTCTTACTCCAGCCATTGCCTAAGGCATTTTTTATTTGCAGAAGAATATAGGGGGAGGCATTTTCATAAAGTTGTTCCTTAGATACCCCCAGAACATCTTTGATAGATTTCTCATAATCTCGGGTTAAGTTAAGTGATTTCAGAATATTCCAATATGTTTCATACCCATATTCGGCCGTTACCCACTCCCACAATAGATTTCCCATTGAATATGCCCACCGAACAGAATTTGTAACTTCAGTCCCCGCTGCAAATGGTCCTGGATTGTCTTCGGTAATTTTGAGCATTTTTACTACGTCTTCCTTGCTCTTAATTTCCATTACTCGTTCATACATGTCCTTTTCAATAATTCGCTTATCAACCTCATCTGAATACCAGGCTAAATTCGAATAACCCATAGCCATCCCAAAAAATTCGGCCCCACCCTCATGAAAATTCATTGGCATCTTTATTGACCATATGTCATCAACAATTAAAGCCTGCACGCTATGGGTGAGTTCATGTGGTTGGTAAAACGGCCCCCAGAAAGTTTGCTGCGGCGGAGTACTGGCAGCAAACCAATATCCAGGTTGTCCCTCATTTGGCCCCTTATTGATTAGGTGTGCCCCAGATACACCTGCACCTAACGAACAGTTAAATTCCTTATTTTTTTCTAATTCTTTCATGAAAAAATCTTCAAGTGGTCCGCTCATAGTTTGCTTTGAATTATCACCAAATTCTTTATCGCTACCGGTGAAGTAAGTTGCCTGAACAGTTGAACCAGAAGGCAAGTACTCATGCCAATGGGAAATATTCTGGCGCAGCTGTTCTTGTAATGTTTCTAAAAGTTCTCTAGGAAAAGTCTTACTGACATTGGTTTGAACGGTAGCTCCTACAGGATTATTTGCGTTAAATTGTTTGCGAACCGCTGCATATGCTTTAACTCTAATCGGATGAAAGGATGATTCCCTGCGTGGATCTTTGGATGTGAAGTACTTATCTTCGAAGAATGAGCGCTGCATGACTCCATTACTAAATCGATAATACCAAGCGCCAGCTCCGCACCCGTAAGGTTTCAGTGCTGCATCTCCAGGTTTTGGCAACTTAATAACTTGCTGTTTCGGTTTATTCTTTGACACGTCTTCACGCCATATTAATCTGGCACCAAATCTGGTGCATGTAAAATTCTTTCCAGAGTCAGATGACTTAAATCCAACTTTTTTACAGGTGGCTCCGGTCTTCACTGCAGCATTTGCCGAAATCGGAGAGAGAACTCCAAAAGTCAATGAGATTGCAACCAGAAAAGCGGAACGTTTCACGGAATTAGAATAAGAGCAAAAAAGCACCAATAAAAGTCTTAACGCCCAAGTCCATCCAAATCGTGTTCAAATTCTTGGAATAGTCAGACCCCATCCCTAGTACGGGTTGTGGATCAAGATCGATTACATCTATATGTGGACCATGTGAGTACATAACCCCTCTTGGGGTTCGAGTCCCTCACAACCCACGCGCAGTCAGTCTGTGTTTTATGCTGAAAATTCAAAGTTTTTCGATTTCAAAACAATTCTGAATGACTTCCCATCCTGACTAGCGTTAACAAATTCTCCCCACTTTTAAAGTAAAGAAGGAGTAAGTCAGGGGCTATGTGACATTCGCGAATCCCAGTGTAATCACCCTTTAGTAAATGATCACGCATTCTTCGAGGCAATGTTTCATCTCTAACCAATAGATCAATAATTGCTTCAAATACTTCTTGAAAATTTTTTATTTTGCGTGACTTGCCTTCACGCTTGAAATCTTTTTTAAATTGACTGGTAAAGTCAATTTCGCGCATTCAACCGTTTCGTTAGCGCTCTTGAATCCTTGGCTCTCTTTGTTTTTCCAGACTTTGCAGCTTTTATAGCATTAAGAGTCTTTATGTTTGGTCGAGTTGGATCAAATGGCAGCGCTTTATCTTCAATTACACGAAGTAAAAACATGCGAACAGCGCTAGAGGTTGTTAAGCCTGAGGCTTCTAGTATCCGAGCAGCCTTTAACTTTACATCTTCCTCTATACGAACATTTAGCGTTGTGTCTGAAGCCATGTTTCCTCCTGTGCGCACATTGTACACACGTTAATATTTTTAGGCAAGTAAGCTAAATATAGAGAATTGGTAGGACTCGACCAAGGATTTTCATAAACAATGCGGATAACCAAATTTGGAGAAGTTTCAATTCTGCCTAAAAGTGTTCAGGTTCTTCAGCGCCCACTTAGAGTTGTTTTATTAAATGCTCTTAATCTTTTTCGGACTCTTCACCAGACTCTTCGCCAGACTCTCCATTGTTGCTAGATGCTGGAGGCGCAATCACTTGCTGACCCGCCTCTTTTGTTATTGATGCTCCTAGAGAGCCCAATAAGAATCCACTTAACACTGAGTTTGGTTTGCTTTGCGTATTGTGTTGATTAGTGAAGGAGTTGGTGCCATCTTTCCCGCAAATATTTGAAATGACAGCAGCACCACCTGGATGGTTTTGAACATAGCTAGTTAGGTTGTAAACCTTGCCATTAACTATGCTCCAACAATCTGTCTTGGTGTTGTGCCTTTTGACTTCGGCGGTTGATAAATTAATGGTGCCCGCAGGAGCGCTGGCACTTGGAGCAGGACCTTCTAATGCTGATACCTCTGCCTGCGTGATTCGATACTTCCAAGTTGCCTCTGCCCCCGAATGCCCAACCAAAACTGTCAAAACTAAGCTGGTTATTGCAAGTAAAGGGACAAAAACTTTAACCACTTGCTGCAATAACTTCGGAGACTTGGTGCGAACCCGATCTGATTTCTCAATCGCAAACCAGATAGAAAATATGATCGCAAACGCTAGTACTACTAAAGCCAACCGCTCGCCCAAGGTTGAGTGAGATTTTGGTAAGCCAACTCTTTCCGATAATGCCTCACCAGATTGGGTGGCAATAAAGGCGGTAATTGGTGAAAGTAAAACTGCAATGTACACAAGAGGTAGGTATGTACTGCGCCATTTAGCGACAAAGGTGAGGATTAATGCGCCAATAGCCGCAAGTGGAACAACTACAACTACGGCGTGACTGATCAGTGGATGGATCGGTAATCCAGTTATTAGGTCAAACATCCACATCCCCTATCATCTTGGTCACGCTATCTTTTCACAATAGCCCTGTGGGTATGCAATTGCAAAATCTCTCTTAATAATGGCTGAGAGTTATAAGTCTCACCGCAATCCTGTGTGGCCGCTATTGAGAAAAAAGAGTGCCTGACCTAATCTTTCAATGTAAGCAATAACCCAAGCAGGAGGTCAGTATGAGATTCAAGCCCTTAACAACTCTGGCTATATCAGCCGCGCTAACGCTCTCTGGAACCGCAGTGGCAACAGCGGATTCAGCCAAACCTGGTCAGAGCATGACCCACATGAAAACAGCTGCTGGAATTGCTTCAACATTTGAAACTGCTGGTGTTGTTATTTATGTTCAAGGTGGGGCAACCTCATCTGTAATTGGTGACTCAATCTCCTCTGCTAATGGACAATTAGTTTTTCATATTCCAGTAACGGCAAATAAAGCTGGCGTACAACACAAAGGCAGCAACATTGTATTTTTCAATACAGCAAACAATTTACAACTAGTTCTTAGTAACCCAGTGATAGATCTTGAAAAAGGTGTTGTTACTGCAACTGTGCCACAGGCGGCAAATCAATCACTTTCAATTATGACAATCACTAATGCTGCAACATTAAAGCCAAAGATCACTAATGATCGTAAGGCTGGATTGCGAACTACCTCATATAAAGATGCAACCTTGGTTCTCTCTCCTGGTGTAGCCGCCACAATTGCAACAGTGCTAGCTTTGCCAGCAAGCTCACTTCCAGATGGTCTAGCCTTTGGAAGTACTGATGTAACTCTCTATTCAAAAATTGCTCGTACAAGATAGAGGATTAAAAAGATGGAAGATATTTCAAGACGCGGATTACTTGCAGGAGCCTGTGCTGCTCTTTTAATGGGCAGCGCAATGGTTCCTCAAGCAGCAAATGCTTCGATTAAAAAACTTCCAAGAGATCGCCTATCTGTTCGGTTGAGTGGGGTTCCACAACTTGCAAAGGTTGGCGGCTCCGTTCGAATCGGTTTAATCAAGAAAATACCGGTGGCAATCGCCCGAACTGGTCCTTCAACCTATGTTGCATTTAATCTATCCTGCCCACATCAAGGAGTAATTGTTGATCAAACACCTGAAGGCTGGGTATGTAGTGCTCATCTTTCAAAGTTTGAACCAGATGGTGATTTAGTTTTAGGACCGGCAACCACTGGATTAAGGCGTGTGCCAATTAAAGTTTCTAAGGGTGTAGCAACTGTCGGTTAAGTTGTAAATTCGTTAGCAAAGGAGTGGGTATGGCGATTTGTCTAAACCCACAATGCCAAAAAATTGTGCCAAATG
>WLHY01000046.1 GCA_009702465.1 Actinomycetota bacterium | reverse complement strand
TGGCTCTCTCCTACGACCATAGAGTCGTAGATGGTGCAGATGCTGCAAGATTCTTAGTTACTTTAAAGGAGCGGCTAGAAGAAGGACGATTTGAATCAGATTTAGGTCTGTAACTTGTCAAAGGTTAATCAGGTTGCAGTCACCGGTTCATCAGGTTTAATTGGTAGCGCCCTCGTTGGACAGTTACGTGCAGATGGTTATGAAGTAAAGAAGATTGTTCGCAGACCAGTACGAGGCAATGATGAAGTTTTTTGGAATCCAAATGCAGGTGAGATTGATCTAGATTCACTTTCTGAAGTAGATGCAATTATTCACTTAGCTGGTGCAGGTGTTGGTGACAAGAGATGGTCAGCCGCATACAAATCAGAGATCTTAAACTCAAGGCTTCTTGGTACCACCACAATAGCTACGGCAGCAAAAACCTTAGGTGTAAAGAAATTTATATCTGCCAGTGCAATTGGCTATTACGGAGAAACTGGAAATCGATCCGTAGTTGAAAGTGATCGTGGCGGTGAGGATTTCTTGTCAGTGGTTTGTCGCGAATGGGAGGCGGCAGCTGATCTAGCAACTGATATCCCCACAATTAAATTACGTACCGGCCTAGTTCTAGATCCAACTGGTGGTGCACTTGGCCGAATGTTGCCAATATTTAAATTTGGATTGGGCGGCAAGTTAGGTAATGGCAAGCAATGGTGGTCGTGGATTACATTGCATGATGAGATTAGAGCAATCATTTTTCTACTCAACTCAAAGATAACTGGTCCAGTAAATTTAACTTCACCAAACCCAGTTACTAACCAGGAGTTCACAGCGGCATTGGCCCGCGCCTTAAATCGACCAGCAATATTTCCAGCACCAGCTTTTGCGCTTCAAGCCGCACTAGGTGGCTTCTCCTCTGAGATTCTAGGATCTAAAAAAATTGTGCCCAAGGTATTGGCTGATGCTGGATTTGAGTTTGATTACCCTCATATCTCAGCAGCACTTACTGCATTAGTTGATTAATCTTTAGCGCAACCGCAGCGCCAGTTCTCATCGCACCCTCCTGGGATGGTGCACTCATGTGATCTCCAATTACAAACAGTCCGTCCCTTACAAATAAACTTTCATCTCGAGATTTACCTGGTCCATGAAATGGCAAAGAGTGCCTGATTGCATAATGTTGGATGTACTCAAATTTATCAACTGGAATCATCCATAGCTTACTAACCTCCTGTCGAAACTCATCTTGAGTTAATGGGGTTAAGGAGGTTGTTGAAATTAAAACCTTATCCTTTGGTGCATAATTTTTAGAGAGCTTTGAAATCGCAATTGAGTTAACTACCTTGGCTTTGGTAGAAATCTGCAACTTATCCATCAATTCAAACTGCTTATCCAGCGCAAAGTAGCAGGTATAACTATCCAACATTTTGCACTCTTTACTTACGCCGATTAAATCATTGGCACTTTGGCCATCAGTTGCTACAACTATAAATCCCGCCTGATACCGACCCTTACTTGTAACAACCGTATCCTGCTCAATCTTCATTACCTTTTCATTTAAGTATAGATTTTTCAACGGCTTAGCCAGTGCCTTACTGAACTCCCCAACGCCATTTGCCGGAACGCCGGGCAGTGATTTAACCAATGATCGAACAATCTCCTGAACCACATCAGCTGCGACTGTCTCTGGATCGGTCAAAAAAACACCCGACAGAAATGGCTTCAATACCTTTGCATACAGGTTAGGAAAATCTGATGTGTAATCTCCAAAGGCTTTAGAGTTTGATGGCTTGGAGAGTGCAATAAAATTTAAGAATTTGATTTTCTCAATGTTGGAACCAATTTGTCTGCTAAAGCTGGCTGGTGCGTAGCCCACCATTAGATCTAGATCTGCCAGATGAACCTTTCCAGATATGGTTTTGAAATCTAATTTGCTAATCAACTTACTTCGCTTGATCTGTGGGTACTTGGGATTTATAACTTGGAAGCCGCGATCCAAGATAAATCCATCTAATCGATCACTGCGTAAGCGACCTCCTACATCATCACCAGCCTCAATTAAAAGTACATTTCTGCCAGCACTTTCCAAATCTCTGGCAGCTGTCATGCCGGCCAGACCCGCACCGATTACGATGCAATCAAAGCTCATCTACCTAAATGACTTTTCGCGTGCTTGATCAATTATCATCGCAACAGCTAAAGCCTCTTCAATTGATACCGGCCACTTGCCACCGGTTAATGCTGCTTTGACTAGATTGTAAAACTCTGCGTAATTTCCATCTTCACAGAGATACTCACGCCTCTCATCCCCAAGTTGTAGGTATGCCTGACTCTTGGCGCCTTGCTGCCATCGACCACCCTCTGGATACATACCATTTCTTAGCATCATCTCTTGCGGATCAAGATCGGTTATGACTAGTGAGCCTTTGTCGCCGCTTAATCTAATTCGTGGGCCAGGTGCGCCATTTATTGCGCTAGCAGATAGATAAGAGTCAACACCACTTTCATGCTTTAGAAGAAGTGAAATATCATCATCGGCCGCACCGCGAATTGAACGAACCGATGATGCGATTAATGTTGCTGATCCAAACCAATCTAGCGCAGTTGAAACGAGGTGTGGTTGTAAATCTAAAAGATTTCCGCCACCTTCAGCTGCTGAAGATTGCTCACGCCATGAGTTTGCTGTTAATTCTGGACGAAATCTCTCAAATCTTGAATCTAATCTAAAGATATTTCCAAGTGTTCCCTCTTTAATTATCTTCTTAATAGTCAAGGCATCGCTATCAAATTTACGATTAAAGTAAGTGGTAACTGGAACACCTAGCTCTTGTGAAAGATCGGTAATCATCTTTGTTTCTTTGAAACTTCGCCCCATTGGTTTATCTACAACTGTTGGGGTTCCAGATCGCAGGCCAGCCATCGCTTGTTCAGCATGCGCATTGTTGGCAGAGGCCACAACTAATAGATCCAGATCTAGCTTCAACAGCTCCGTTATCGTTGCAACAACCTGTATCTGTGGAAAATCACTTTCGGCTTGAGATTTACGCTCTAAATTGGTGGTTAATGCACCAACTACATCAAAGCCCGCTCCCTTGAGCATTGGCGCATGAAAATATCGCCCAGCTAATCCATAACCAGCGATACCAACCCGAGGTTGATTGCTCATCTCTACTTACTTTCGATTAGAGATTTTGATTCATGTTGGAGCTTTGATGGCCACCAAATTTTTGGACCAATATCGTGAACCAAAGCTGGCACCAAAAGCGAGCGAACAATAATCGTATCCAGTAGAACACCAAAGGCAACGGCAAAGCCTAGTTGTGCCAGGAATACCAACGGTAGAACGCCAAGAACGGCAAAGGTGGCTGCTAAAACAATTCCAGCAGATGTAATTACGCCACCTGTAACAGTTAATCCTCGGATCACTCCTCGACGTGTGCCAATTCGCATTGACTCTTCTCGCACCCTAGTCATTAAGAAGATGTTGTAATCAATTCCAAGTGCGACTAAGAAGATAAAGGCGAATAATGGGAATGAAGCATCTGCGCCCTTAAAGTTGAAGATGTGTTCAAAGACCAATTGGCAAACACCTAATGTGGCCATAAATGATAAAACTACCGTTGCCAAAAGAAGTCCAGCAGCGGCGATACTGCGTAATAGCAATCCTAGAATTAGACCAATGATAATTAGAACAATTGGGATAATCACTCGATTGTCTTGACGAGAGGCAACATCGGTGTCATATTGAACTGCGGTTCCACCGCCAACTAAAATTTCCTTATCAATTTTATGCACCGCATCTCGAATAACCGGGATCATATTGCGGGCTTCAACTGAATCTGGCGCCACACTTAAGGTTGCATTTAACAAAATCTTTCCATCAACAACTTTAGTTTCAGGTAAGGGTTGACCCGGAATTACTCGAGCGGTTAAGACCGGTTCAACAGCTGCAATTTTTTCTAATGAGGTAAGGGCGGTGGTTACCGATGCTAAATCACCTTGGTTAATGACGATCTCAACTGGCGAGCCTTCACCGCTTGGAAAGTGCTCACCTAATCGTTCGATACCAATTACTGAATCAGTTTTACTGGTAAATGCTTCGGTATTGGCTAAGCCATCAGCCTTTAAAGTGAAGGCAAAACCGGCAAAAATTAATAAAACAGTAGCTGTGGAAACCCAAACTCTTCTTGGATGTTTTTCAACTAGAGCTCCAACCTTGGACCAGGTACCACTTAACTTCTCATCGACATCATCAAATCTTGGAATCTTTGGCCAAAAAATCCATCTGCCAAAAACTACAAGTAACGCAGGTAAGAAGGTAAGAACTGTGATCATCGCGGATGCAATTCCGATCGCTCCCACTGGACCTAGGCCTCGATTACCTGAAAGCTGACTAAGCAGTAGAACTACCAATCCAGCGATAACAGTTGAACCAGAGGCGAGAATTGGTTCAAAGACTCCTTTCAACGCAATTCGCATAGCTTCATAACGAGAGGTGTGAAGGTGTAACTCTTCCCGATATCTTGCGATTAATAAGAGTGCGTAATCTGTGGCTGCGCCAAGTACTAGAACTGAGAGAATTCCCTGCGATTGACCATTTAAAACCAACCAATCCGCCTTAGCTGCAAAGTAAACAATTGTTCCTGCCAATGAGAGGGCGGTGACGGCGGTTAATAATGGAAGTATCCAAAGCAAAGGCGATCGATATACAACTATCAGAATTAAGGAAACAACAATTAAAGTTGTTAACAGCAAAGTAGTATCAATTGAGCCAAATGCACCAAATAAATCAGCAAAGATTCCACCAAAACCAGTGATATGTGTAGTTAGGTTATTTGGTGAAAACTCCTCCTTTAGATCTTCTCTCATGAACTCAACTAGAATTGATAAAATAGGCTTTTCTTCGATGCTTTCAGTTGCAACATCGGATCGAAGAGAGATATTTGCCAAAATTGCTTTGCCATCTTCTGATGGGATTGCCTGTATTGGCAGACCCTCAATAAAGTAATTACTTAATGGTTTTCCTGATTCAGGGAGCAGCTTTGTTGGCAGCTGATTTAAATACTCTTGCACCTTGCCAATCTCGGCTGGAGTGATATCACCTAAGAATAAAAGCAATGTTGGAATCTGATCATTTGCTGAATCTGAAAACTTAATGGTTACTTTACTGGCCAGAGTTGATTCAGCATTATCTGGCAGAAATGCCGCATTATCATTCTCTTGAACGGTACTTAATTTTCCAAAGGTTGGGCCGGCAACAGAGGAGATTCCTAGCCAGCCAATTATCACAACCACTGCAATCCATAGTGGTTTACGCGCTTTAATCCTTGGCTTAACTGCACTCTTCATTTTGGGTTTAGACCTCTCCATAATTGTTTTTTTGCTGAAATACCTGGGTCAAATCTATCAGTGGCAAGTTGGTTGGGTGTTGAAAAGGGTATTTGCTAATGAAAAACCCTTTTATTTAGCGAAAAAAAGGGTTGCCAATTAGGCTTAGTGCCATGACGGTGATGGTTAAGAATCAGGTGAGAATCTCTAATTTGGGCACCATCGATTATCTAGCTGCATGGAAGTTACAAAAAGAGATTGCGGAGTGCGTTGTCGACGGATCTCAACCAAACACATTACTTCTTCTCCAACATCCATCTGTTTACACCGCCGGACGCAGAACTTTAGAGATTGACCGACCATCAGATAACACCCCAGTAATTGATGTTGATCGCGGTGGCAAAATTACTTGGCATGGGATGGGTCAGTTGGTTGGATACCCAATCGTGAAATTAAAAAACCCAACTGATGTAGTTGGCTTTGTTCGCCATCTGGAAACTGCCTTAATCGATATCTGTGCTGAGCTTGGTGTGCAAACAGTTAGATACTGTGAACGCTCTGGTGTTTGGGTTCGCGATGCAGCTGGTGATCGAAAGATTGCCGCAATTGGAATTCGAGTAGCCAAAGGAGTTACAACTCATGGTTTCTCGCTAAATGTTAATCCAGATCTAAGTGCTTATAATCAGATAATTCCATGCGGTATTACAGATGCCTCTGTAACCTCGCTTTCAAAAGAGTTACAAAAAGAGGTATCGGTTGAGCAAGTTCAGCCAATTGTTGAAAAGCATATTTTGCTGGCACTAGAGCAGGTTTCATAATGAGTTTGGCACCAGATGGTCGCAAGTTACTGCGGATAGAGGCTCGTAATGCTCAAACACCGATTGAACGAAAGCCAGAGTGGATTAAAACCAAGGCGGTTATGGGGCCTGAGTACACAAAGTTAAGATCACTTGTAAAAACTGAGGGCTTGCATACAGTCTGTCAGGAAGCGGCTTGTCCAAATATTTTCGAATGCTGGGAGGATCGCGAGGCTACCTTTTTAATCGGTGGCGAGCAGTGCACCCGTCGTTGCGATTTTTGTAATATCGATACTGGAAAACCACAACCATTGGATCGAGATGAACCACGCAGAGTTGCTGAATCAGTAAGAAGTATGAATTTAAAGTACGCAACAATTACCGGGGTTGCCCGTGATGATTTGGATGATGAGGGCGCTTGGCTCTACGCTGAAACAATTCTTCAAGTACACCAAATGAATCCGGGTGTTGGCGTTGAGATGCTTGCGCCAGATTTCAGTGGAAATGCAGATTTGTTAAACCAGGTTTTTGAAACTCGCCCAGAGGTTTTTGCTCACAACCTTGAAACAGTGCCAAGAATCTTCAAGGAGATTAGACCAGCATTTAGATATGACCGTTCTTTAAATGTAATTACCCAAGCACGAGATTTTGGCTTAATTACCAAATCAAATTTAATTCTAGGTATGGGCGAAACACGTGCTGAAGTTTCTCAGGCACTTCAAGATCTGCGAGATGCAGGCTGTGATCTGATCACAATTACGCAGTATTTACGTCCTACCGCCAAACATCACCCAGTGGTTAGATGGGTAAAGCCAAATGAGTTTGTAGAATTATCTAAGGAAGCAGAAGAGATCGGATT
>WLHY01000045.1 GCA_009702465.1 Actinomycetota bacterium | reverse complement strand
CGCAGCGGCCAAAATATCCTCTTTACGGATTCGACCACCAACTCCGGTGCCTTTAATAGTTGCAAGATTTACTCCAGATTCAGCAGCTAATTTACGAACAATTGGAGTTACATATGAGTCATCAGTTGCGGCATGAGTTGAGGTATTAGCGGTTGTCGCAACTGGTGCAGACACAACTGGAGCAGCAGCAACGGGTGGAACAACTACGGGTGCTACTACTGGTGCAGCAGCAACGGGCGCTGGTTTTTCAATAATTGGCGCAGCCACTGGTGGTTGTGGGGTAGGCGCAGAAGTAGAACCGGCAACTCCGATTGAAGCTAACCGAGCGCCAACTGCGACTGTTGAATCAACCGCCACATCAATACTTAGAACTGTTCCTGAAACTGGTGATGGAATTTCAGTGTCAACCTTGTCAGTTGATACTTCAAGTAAAGCCTCATCTACATTAATTGAATCGCCAACCTTTTTCAGCCATCGCGTAACAGTTCCTTCAGTTACAGATTCACCAAGTGCGGGCATTGAAACAATTGTTGAACCAGCATTACTAGATGTTGTACTTACTGGCGCTACCGGCGCAGGGGTTGGAGTTGGTGCAGGCGTTGTTACAGCCACTGGAGTTGGAGTTGGAGTCGGTGGAGCAGTTGGTGTTGGAGCAGTTGGTGTTGGAGCAGGAGTAGGGGTCGCTGCTACTGGTGCTGGCGTGCTTGCACCGGCGCTCTCATTAATTACCGCTAACTCAGCGCCAACGGCAACTGTTGAATCAATTGGTACAACAATCTTTTGTAGAACTCCGGCAACTGGAGATGGAATCTCGGTATCTACCTTGTCAGTTGATACCTCTAATAGTGGCTCATCAACTGCAACTTGATCGCCCTCTTTCTTCAGCCATCTGGTAACAGTTCCTTCAGTTACAGATTCACCAAGTGCGGGCATGGTTACTGAGAATGTCATAACTTAACCCCCCTCGAATCGTTGGTAATTCTAACCATGAGCATGCAACGGTTTTCCGGCTAGGGCTAGGTGAGCCTCGCCTAATGCTTCAGATAATGTTGGGTGAGCGTGAATATGCTGGGCAACATCTGCTGCATCTGCTTCCCAGTTATAAATAAGTTGTGCCTCTGCCAATAACTCGCCAACTCGGGAGCCAACCATATGAATACCAAGGATCGGACCATTTTTCTGCGCTACTAACTTAACCGAACCAGCGGTCTTTAAAATATTTGCCTTGCCATTGCCAGCCAAATCATAATTTAACTCAACAACATCATGACCCTTAGCTTTTGCTGCAGCAGTTGTTAAACCAACAGAAGCAACCTCTGGCTCAGAGTATGTAACGCGAGGTACGCCATCGTAATTAATGGCCCGCGGATTCAAGCCAGCAATCTCTTCTGCGACCATAATTCCTTCGGCAAATCCAACATGCGCAAGTTGCAGGGTAGGAATTAGATCGCCTACCGCCCAAATTCCCGGAACATTGGTTCTGCACTTTTCATCAACTAAAATGTAGCCACGATCTAATTTAATTCCGGCCTCTTCATAACCCAAACCTGCTGAAACTGGGCCACGGCCAACTGCAACTAGAAGCACCTCAGCGGAGAAGCTCTTGCCATCCTCTAGGGTCAAAGTCACGCTCTTCTTATCCTTCTGCAGTGATTGAAATCTGCTTCCTAATTCAAAGTTAATCCCACGTTTGCGAAATGCACGTTCTAACTGCTTGCTTGAGGATTCATCCTCGAGCGCAACTAGGTGCGGCAGACCTTCAATAATTGTTACCTCAGCACCAAAGGATTTCCAAACCGATGCGAACTCACAACCGATTACGCCACCACCAAGAACAATTACAGATTTTGGTACGTAATCAAATCTCATCGCCTCTTCACTTGTGACAACCTGCTTGCCATCAATTTCAAGACCTGGCAGAGTTTTTGGGTATGAACCGGTAGCTAAAATTACATTTTTGCCTGTGTATTTAACACCATTTGCTTCAACTGTATTTTTAGATATTAACTTTCCAGCACCCTCTACATAGGTAATATTTCGAGATTTAACCAAACCTTGTAATCCTTTATGTAATTTTGAAACAACACCATCTTTGTAGGCGTTGACTGCAGACATATCCATTGAGTGGAAATCTGCCTTGACACCAAAATCACCAGCATGCCGCGTGCTATCAGCGATCTCACCAGCATGTAATAAAGCTTTGGTCGGGATACAACCTTTATGTAAACAGGTACCGCCTAATTTTTCTTTTTCAATTAACACTACAGATAATCCAAGTTGAGATGCACGTAGCGCTGAGGCGTATCCACCGCTACCGCCGCCCAAAATTACAAGATCAAAATCGGCCATGAGAGTATCCTGCCACGAAATCAAAATTTACTAAGACGGTATTCATTATTGCTTTGATGCCTGTGATACAGCCAACTCTGCCAGCGTGACTAATGAGCGAAGCGCAACTCCGGTGCCGCCAACTGGCGTATAGCCATGTGCATCCTTGTCATTAAAAGCTGGACCAGCAATATCTAAGTGCAGCCACGGAGTTTGTGGATCGATAAACTCCTTTAAAAATAATCCTGCAACCAACATTCCTCCGCTTCGATCGCCAATATTTGCTAAATCAGCGATTGGTGAATCAAGAGAGGCACGTAACTCAACTGGAAGTGGCATCGGCCAAAAAGATTCACCGGCAATATTTGCAGCTGATAAAAACTGATCGCTGAAAGCCTCATTATTTGTCATTACGGCAGATGTTCGAGTGCCCAAGGCGACAACTTGTGCACCAGTCAAGGTAGCAACATCAACAATTCCATCCAAGCCACCTGATTTCTTACCAACTTCAGCTGCTCGAATTAATGCATCGGCAAGGACTAATCGGCCTTCAGCATCTGGATTTAATACCTCGACCGTTTTACCACCGTAAATACTTATTACATCAGATGGTCGAGTTGCTGTATCACTAACCATATTTTCAGCCAGTGGCGCCCAACTATCGATTGCTACTGGAATTTTTAACTGCGCAATTGCAAATATCGCACCGATAACTGCGGCAGCACCAGACATATCTGATTTCATAGCTTCCATACCTTGTGCAGGTTTAAGTGCTAAACCACCTGTGTCAAAGGTAATTCCCTTACCAACAAAGGCGAATCTCTTTGAAAATTTACTTGGCGTGTAGGAAACACGCAAAAGTCGAGGTGGGTTGGCTGAACCCTGCCCCACTCCGATAATTCCACCGTAGCCACCCTTTTTTAGTGCCAACTCATTTAAAATTTCTACTTTAACGCCGTACTTGGTTGCCTCTTTTTTAATACGTAAGCAAAAGGAATCTGGGGTTAAGTGCGAGGGCGGAGTATTGATTAAATCTCTGACTAGTGCAGTTTGTTCAGCGATTACCTCGGCTCGCTTAATCGCATCTTTTGCTTGATTAGTATCGGAGAATTTACTTAATACAGTTATTTGTGAGAGCGGAGCCTTTTGTTCACCTTTCTTACTGCCCATGAACTCAGTAAATGTGTAAGCGCCAAGAGCTGCACCCTCTGCTATTGCGGCTAATTCGAAAACAGATTTGTGGGGTAGCGCGAAGGTGGCGGCCTTATTGCCAGCTAAATTACGGGCTGCTGCACCCGCTGCGCGACGTAGCGTCTCGCTAGAAAGTGGCTCATCTAAACTTCCCAATCCAGTGAAAACAATTAATTTAGTGCTTTTTCCTGGAAGTTTAAATACTTCATCAGCTGCACCGGTCACTCCCATACTGGTTAATGCGCTTTCTAGGGAGTTGGTATCAATCTGAGCTGACCCCGGCTCAATATGCAACCTCTTGTTTTTCAGACCAATTCCCACCACAAGTACATCACTATCTACTTTGGTTGTTAATTTAATCTTAACCATTTAGCGAAACCCTTCCAGCGTCGGTGAGATTTACCGATTTATTGATCGCGTTTGTTGCGCAAGAGCCATACCTTAAGGGATAGATTTACGACATGGAAAATTTGCCACCAGTGAAACTACTGAAAACTCCCATTCATGCCTGGCATCTGAAAAATGGCGCTAAATTAGCGGATTTTGGTGGCTGGGAGATGCCAATTGAGTACGGCGGTTACCAAGATATAAATGGTGATAAAGGTGGTGTTCTGGCTGAACATTTAGCAGTGCGCAACAAGGTTGGTCTCTTTGATGTTTCCCATCTCGGCAAGATTGAAGTGCATGGAGATTTGGCATTAGATTTTCTAAACTCACAATTTACCAATGATTTAAGTAAGTTATCTGATGGACAGGCTCAATACAACCTTCTTTGCAATGAACAAGGTGGCGTAATTGATGATCTAATTGTTTATCGTCGCTCACATGATAATTTTCTCTTGATTCCAAATGCAGCTAACTGCACAGAAGTTTTTGATATCCTAAATAAAAATGCGAAGCAAATAAAGATCTCAAATGCACACACAAAGTATGCAGTTTTTGCATTACAAGGCGCTAGCAGTGTTCAGGTTCTACAACTTCTAGGAGTTAAAACCAATCTCGAGTACATGTCATTTTCTACTTTTACTTTGCCGGAACACCCAGCTCTTGGTGAAATCACCCTTTGTCGTACCGGCTACACCGGAGAGTTTGGGTATGAGTTTCTCCCAAAGTGGGAGAGTGCTCAAGAGTTTTGGGAGATTTTAAATGCTGCAGTATTCCAATCAGGTGGCCGAGTTTGTGGGTTAGGAGCCAGAGATACATTGCGCACCGAAATGGGCTACTCATTACATGGTCATGAGTTATCACCATCAATCACACCATTGCAAGCAAGTTCAGGTTGGGCGGTTGCGCTAAGCAAGGGAGATTTCCTGGGCTCCAAAGCCTTGGTCGCCGAAAAGAGAGATGGTTCTACTCGCACATTGCGCGGCTTAAAGCTCTTAGATAGAGGAATTCCTAGAAGTGGAATGATTGTGCAATCTCAAGATGGCACACCATGTGGTGAGATTACAAGCGGAACATTCTCGCCAACTTTAAAGCATGGAATTGCACTTGCACTTGTTGATCCATCACTAGAAATTGGATCAAATGTGACCATTGATATCAGGGGTAAACAAAGTCAGGCAGAGGTTGTTAGACCGCCATTTGTTTCTTCAAAGGTGCATTAGAAACGAGCTCTAATCTCTGTTTGGCACGGTTCAGTGTAATCAAAATAGGTTTTCCGGTTAAGAGAATTAAAGCAACAGTAAATACCGCCCGTGGAAGATCCCAAGATAAAGAGGTGGCTAAGTGAAATACGAGAAATCTTTGAAGATTATCTGCAACAGAGTCTGATGCGACAAATGAGAGCTGGGAATCAGTACCGATTAGCCAAGGCCATAATTGAAGATTCATCAACAAACCAAATAATTGTGTGGCAACTACCGCATAAACAGAGATAATGATCAGCTCATATTTGCCAGTGATCCGCTTCGGGATTAAGCCAGCAAACATTGCCACCCAACCAGCAGCTAACATTTGGAAGGCCAGCCACGGACCAACTCCACCTGTAATTAATGCTGATGCGAATAATGAGGTAACACCCAGTGTGAAACCAAAGTTTGCACCAAAGACTCGACCAATTAGGATCAGTAAAAACCAAATCGGTTCAATTCCGATTGCACCAGCACCCAGTAATCTCAATCCACAAATCAATGCAGCGAATACACCCAGAAGCGCAACAGATTTAGCATCTAACCCACCATGATTTATCTCAAAGATAAACAATAGAATTGCAATCGGCAAAATTGCGGCAGCCAACCATTTTGTGTTCTCATTTTGAAGGAGAAAGAAGTTTGATTCAGGAATAAATAATGGCCAGGTAAAAGCAAGTAAGCCGAGCAAGGAGAGTGGTATCAGTAGATAGGAGCTACGTTTAAGCATTTAATCAATCTCTTTGATATCAGCGAAGATTACATCTGCCACAGTCAGCCAATTTTGTGATGAGAATGCTTTACTCACTTGTGGGGCGAATGCCGGGGAAGAGGTCAATACATCTCTTGTTTCACCATCTGAAATGATTTCACCATCTGCAATCACAACGACGCGGGTTGCCAGTTCGGCGACTAGTTCAACATCATGCGTAGCTAAAATTACGGTAACTGAATTTAATGCCACATCTTTTAATATTTGGGTTAATTGATCCTTAGTGCGGTAATCAAGTCCTCTGGTTGGTTCATCAAGTATTAATATCTTTGGATTTGTTACCAACACTAAAGCAAGGGCTAGAACTAGTTTCTGGCCCTCTGATAAATCTCTTGGATGAGAATTGATATTTATTGATGGCGATAATGCGGTTAAAATCTCCTCTGTACTCCCTGCTACTAAACCATTTTGTGAATCTGTATGTTCGCACTCACCTTTCACACTGCTTGCAAAAAATAGATCAGCGGGCTCTTGTGGCACATAGCCGATAAGAGAGACCAAATCCTTGCCAGTTAATTTGCTGGCATCGGAACCATTAATCAGTATTTCGCCAGCGAATTGATTTAATCCACCAGCAATTGCTCGAAGCAATGTACTTTTTCCAGCACCATTTCTGCCCATGACCGAAATAATCTCACCGGTATTGAAATCAAGATTTACTTTGTTTAGAACCCTTTTACTTGAAAGATCGACGGAGAGATCCTTTACTTGCACAGATGGCTGAGATTTCCTGAAAGCCGATCTTTGAATCGCCTTGATTGGCAATTGCCACTTACTTGTTACTCTTTTTAATTCACGAACCGATAGCGGCAGCTCTGTAAGATTTAAATGTTTAGCCACCTTAACAATAGGGGGATTGATATCAGATTTATTCATAATTTCTTGGGGCAAACCAATTTCAACCTGGCCATCACCTTGCACTAAAACAATTCGATCAACAAAATGTATAACTCGCTCTAACTTGTGTTCAGCCATTATTACCGTCAGGCCAAGATCGTGAACTAGCTTATTAATGATGGCTAGCACCTCTTCAGCCGCAACT
>WLHY01000044.1 GCA_009702465.1 Actinomycetota bacterium | reverse complement strand
GGTGTGTTTGGAAATGCTTGATGTACTTGGTAAATGGCGCGTACCGCTATTGGTCTAATAGCTGGCCCAGATAAACCACCAGTTTTGCCCCCTAATTTAGGTTGCATTGTATTTAAATCGATAACCATTCCTAGCAAAGTATTGATCAATGCCAACCCATCTACACCAGCCTTTATTACTGATGTTGCGATCTCCACTATGTCTGTTACATCGGGAGATAATTTGGCAATTATTGGAAGCTCTCCGCCAATATTTCTTCTAACACTTTCAATTACCGCACTTGCAGTATCTGGTTGGCAGGCAAAGACTTGCCCGCGATTTTCAACATTAGGACAGGAGATATTAACTTCAATCGCACTAATTCCTTGAACAGCACGTAATCTCCTTGCCAAAACTCCGTACTCATCAACGCTCTCGCCAGCGATAGATACAACTATCTTTGACTTATTCTCAATTAACCAAGGGATATCCCTCTCTAAGAAAAGGTCGATGCCTGGACCTTGCAACCCAATTGAATTAAGCATGCCACTGGGAGTTTCCGCCATCCGAGGGGTGATTCGGCCCGTTCGAGCTTTACTCATAATTGATTTTGTAACTATTGCGCCAATCTCCGAGAGCGGAAAAAATTGGGATAACTCTTGTCCAGAGCTGGCACACCCGCTTGCGGTGAAGATTGGGTTTTCAAATCTTTTGCTAGCAATTTTTGTTGAGAAATCGAAGGAGTTCACTTAGTCAATCCATCCTTTAAACTCTCTTTATCCCAGATAATTGAGGATCCATCCATTACTGGACCATCAATACAGGTGCGCAACATCTTGATATCTTCATTGACCCTGACTGGAACAACACAGGTCATACAAACACCAATACCGCAAGCCATAGACTCTTCAACAGAACATTGATGAACTAGATCGAAATCTTGCGCGATCTTGTTAATGCTATTGAGCATTGACATTGGACCACATGAATAAATAACCTCTGTATTGAATTCACGAATTAATCTTGGGATTGATTCAGTGATTTGGCCATGCACCCCAGCGGTTCCATCATCCGTAGTTAAGGTCAAGGAAGAGACGCTGCGCTTACCCTCAAGAGGTGCATAAATCTTGCTTGCAGTACTTGCGCCGAGAACCATATCCACTCGACACCCTCGGTTTTTTAACAACTCAGCTAAGGCAAACAAAGGAGCTGAGCCATATCCACCACCTATTAACATGGTATTTGCTGCAGTCGTAGGTATTCCAAATGCGGTTCCCAAAGGACCAATCAGATTTACAAAATCACCAATCTGTAAAGAACACAACCATTTACTTCCTGAACCATGCGGTGCCACAACTAACTCAATGGTTCCGCCCAATAAACCCTTATCGGTAGCGCGATAGATAGCAAAAGCGCGTCTTAAAACGGAGGCTGAGTTTTCGCCACCAACTGATAATGCAACAAAATTACCGGGACGAGCAGAAGCTGCGATCTCACCAACGGCAAAGACCATATGGTGGTAAGGACCAACCTTTTTGTTACTGATAATCTCTGCATCAATCTGCTTGGCATTTCTATTAATTTTTAACTGATTCAACTCCGCATCCATTCCTGAAGAGATCTAATCTCAAAATCTGCATTTTGTAGCGCTGAAATGGCGGATACCGCTGCTCTAAAGCCAGCAATAGTGGTGATGCATGGAACACCTCTGGAAACTGCAGCGCTTCTGATCATCCAACCATCTTGCTTGGATCCCCTGCCTAATGGAGTATTAATAACTAGCTGTACCAAGCCCTGAGTAATTATCTCATTTGCGGATAATTGAGAGTTTTTTGGATCTGAGTTCTTGCGAACGAGTTCTGATTCAATACTTTTGGTTTTCAAGAATTCATGAGTGCCTTGCGTTGCATAGATCTTAAACTTTAATTCTGCTAACTCACGAGCGCTACGCCAAGCACTCTCTTTATCCCGTTCGGAGAGTGAGATAAAGACTGAACCATTTTTTGGTAAGGGGCCAAAAGCTGCGCTCTGACTCTTTGCGAAAGCCATCCCAAAGTTTGAAGAGATTCCCATTACCTCACCAGTTGATTTCATCTCTGGGCCAAGAACAGAGTCAATTCCAGAACCATCAGCTCTGCGGAAACGATTCCAAGGCAACACCGCTTCTTTTACCGAAACACCATTGGCTTTTCCATCACCCGAAGCTGGTAGCAAACCAGTTGTTCGTAGATCCTTAATCTTTCGACCTGCACAAATCAAAGCTGCTGCTTTAGCTAACGCGACTCCCGTGGACTTTGCAACAAAGGGAACTGTTCTTGAAGCCCGCGGATTAGCCTCTATTACATAAAGGGTGTTGTTGGCTAGCGTGACTGCAAATTGAATATTTATCAAACCTCGAACATCAATCGCCTTAGCTATTTTGGTAGTTGCAGATTTAATCTCCTGCAATTGATCCTTATTTAGCGAGATGCTTGGAAGCACACATGCTGAGTCACCTGAATGAATTCCAGCCTCTTCTATATGCTCCATTACGCCGGCAAGAAATAGCTCTTCGCCATCAAATAACGCATCCACATCAATTTCAATTGCATCATCTAGAAATTTATCTATCAAAACTGGGTGATTTGGCGTAATGGCTGTGGCCGCCGTTATAAATCCCTGCAATGTATCGGCATCATAAACAATCTCCATGCCTCTGCCACCTAAAACATATGAGGGTCTCACCAAAATTGGATAACCGATGCCATCAGCAATAACCGCCGCCTCTTCAAAGGAGTTGGCCATGCCAAACTCTGGCGCCTTTAAATTACTCTCCATCAAAATCTTTGCAAATGCACCACGCTCTTCCGCTAGATCGATGGCATCTGGAGATGTTCCTAAAATATTTACTCCCGCCTCCTTTAGGCCACGAGCTAATCCAAGTGGAGTTTGACCTCCGAGTTGAGTGATTACACCAAGTACTGGGCCAGCAGCTACCTCTGCATTTATAACCTCTAATACATCTTCAAGAGTTAATGGTTCGAAATACAAGCGATCTGAGGTGTCGTAATCGGTCGAGACTGTTTCTGGATTACAATTGATCATTACTGTCTCAAAGCCAGCCGCTCTTAAAGCAAATGAGGCGTGCACGCAAGAGTAATCAAACTCGATCCCCTGACCAATCCGATTAGGACCACTTCCTAAAATAATTATCGCCCCTTTACTTCTAGTGAGTACCTCACTCTCTTCCTCATAGCTTGAGTAATAGTAAGGAGTGATTGCAGCAAATTCACCAGCACAGGTATCAACTGTTTTGTAGACTGGATGCAGAGAAAATTTCTGGCGTAGTGCATAGATTTCACCAATTGATACACCTCTAATCTCTGCTATCTGTTCATCAGAGAAGCCCATCTGTTTTGCTGCTCGTAACAACTCTTTAGTTAACTCACCCTTGGCATTCAGCTCCTTTGCCAAATCATTTATTACAACTATCTGACCCAGAAACCAAGGATCTATCTTTGTGGCATTAAAAACCTCATCAATACTTGCTCCAAGATGCAACGCCTGCTGAACTTGTTGCAATCTCGATTGGGTTGGAACCCGCATCTGCTTCATCAAACTGAGTAAATCCCCATCCCTCCAAGAGAAGGAGTAACCTGATTTCTCAACTGAACGTAAAGCCTTCTGCAATGCTTCCGGAAATGATCTGCCAATCGCCATCGCTTCGCCAACACTTTTCATAGTCGTTGTTAAACGATCATCAGCCTCCGGAAATTTTTCAAAGGCAAATCTCGGCACCTTTACAACCACATAATCAAGCGCTGGTTCAAAAGAGGCGGGGGTAGATTTTGTAATGTCATTCTCAATCTCATCTAAGGTATAACCAATCGCTAACTTTGTTGCGATCTTTGCTATTGGAAATCCAGTAGCTTTCGAAGCTAAGGCTGAAGATCTTGAAACTCTTGGGTTCATCTCAATCACGATAATTCGCCCATCAACCGGATTGACCGCGTACTGGATATTGCACCCACCTGTTGCCACGCCAACCTCGCGAATAATTGCAATTGAGAGATCGCGAAGTTTTTGATACTCATAATCAGTTAATGTCATGGCTGGAGCAACTGTTATTGAGTCTCCCGTGTGCACACCCATCGGATCTATGTTTTCGATACTACAAACAATTACAACATTATCCTTATGGTCCCGCATAACCTCTAATTCATACTCTTTCCAACCAATAATTGATTCCTCAAGCAAAACTTCTGTAGTTGGACTGTGTCGCAATCCTGCGCCCGCAATCTGTTGCAAATCCCCTTCGTTGTAAGCAATTCCTGACCCAAGACCACCCATTGTGAAGGACGGGCGAACAACAACCGGATAATTTAATTCCTTTGCTGCTGCCAAGCACTCTTCCATTGAATGAGCAATGATTGATTTAGCTGAATCGCCACCAATTTTTGCCACTATCCCTTTGAATATTTCGCGATCCTCGCCCCGTTTAATGGCATCAACATTTGCGCCGATTAACTTGGTACCGAATCTTTCAAAAGAACCGCGTTCATGGAGTGCCATTGCGGCATTTAAAGCTGTTTGCCCGCCAAGTGTTGCTAACACCGCCGATGGTCGCTCTTTCTCTAGAATTTTCTCAATTACCTCTGGAGTTATTGGTTCTATATAGGTTGCATCTGCAAACTCTGGATCGGTCATTATCGTGGCAGGATTTGAGTTAATTAAAATAACTCTGATCCCCTCACTTTGTAGAACTCGACAAGCTTGTGTACCGGAGTAATCAAATTCGCATGCTTGACCAATAACAATGGGTCCACTGCCAATAACTAGAACGCTTTCAATACTCGTATCTCTTGGCATTACTTAACCAAATCCTCTTTGAAAGGCAATCGCGGTTTAAGCATTAGATCCACAAATCTTTGAAATAAATAGGTGGAATCATGCGGTCCCGCTGCTGATTCTGGGTGGTATTGAACAGAGAATGCCGGAGTATCACTCATGGCAATGCCCTCAACTACTGAATCATTTAAAGATATATGGGTTACATGGCCTGAACCATAAACTGTTTTAAAGGTGCTTTCTTTTGGTGCGGCAACTGCGAAGCCATGATTATGAGAGGTGATTTCAACCTTCCCCGTTGTTAAATCAATAACTGGTTGATTAATTCCGCGATGACCAAAAGGTAATTTGTATGTATCAAACCCAAGTGCTCTACCAAGAATTTGGTGACCGAAGCAGATACCAAACAATGGGATGCCGGCATTTAACACAGTGCGAACTAAAGAGATCACATCTGTCATGGTGGCTGGATCACCTGGTCCATTTGATAAGAAGACACCATCTGGTTTAATTTGTTGAATCTCTTCAAATGTAGAACTCATTGGCATGACATGAACTTCCACGCCTAACTTTGCTAAGTATTTTGGCGTAGCTCCTTTGATACCTAGATCGATTGCGGCAACCCGTAATATCGTTTTAATGCCATCGGGTGGTTTAACAATATAAGTTCTCTTTGTGCTGACATCGGCAGCTAAGAATGCCCCCTCCATCTGTGCGCTTTTGCGAACACGTACAACCATCTCTTCGCGAGTTAAAGTTGTGTCGCTAAAAATACCAACCCGCATTGCGCCTCGATCACGAATATGTCTAGTAAGGGCTCGAGTATCTACACCTGCAATTCCCACCACATTTGCATCTATTAAAGTCTGCTCCA
Source organism: Actinomycetota bacterium (assembly GCA_009702465.1). Lineage (GTDB taxonomy): Bacteria > Actinomycetota > Actinomycetes > Nanopelagicales > Nanopelagicaceae > Nanopelagicus. The sequence goes on along the minus strand of WLHY01000044.1, from coordinate 1,587 downwards.
ATGAAGCATCGCTTCGCCAATTGCTTGGTGCCGGAGATGGGTTGCGAACTACGAAACCTGAAACCCAAATTTTTTCAGATTCATAATCCTCTGGATTAACTCCTGTATTGCCAATATGGGGCGCTGTCATAACAACTATTTGTTTATGATATGAAGGGTCGGTCAATGTCTCTTGATAACCGGTCATGCCAGTTGTAAATACCGCTTCACCAAAGGTTTCGCCATGTTTGGCCCAGGCATAACCTTCAAAAATTCGACCATCATCTAATACTAAAAATGCATTTTTCTGATCCTGCACTAACTCAAATCCTTGCCTTGATTCAAAGAGTTTAAATTAAAAGAGTTAGAGACCGGTACTGGAACAATCTTTGAATCGGAGATGGTTTGAACTCCATTGTAGAAAACATCGGTAATCACAGCTGGCAGCTCCATTCCCTCAAAAGGTGTGTTCTTGCTCTTGGAGTTGAGCCTATCCCGTCTGACCAGCCATTTTGCTGAAGGATCTAATAAAAATAGGTTTGCGGGTGATCCAACCGTTAGATCTCCTCCCTGTTTATCATAACCAGCAATCTGCGCTGGCTTGGAAGACATCCGCTCAACCAAGGTGCTCCAACTCATTAACTTGCTCTCAACCATGCTTTTTACAACCACCGAGAGAGAGGTTTCAAGACCAACCATGCCAAAGGCTGCTGCCTGCCATTCACAATCCTTATCCTCGCTTGGATGAGGAGCATGATCTGTTGCAACAATATCAATAGTTCCATCAGCTAGCGCTTCGCGAAGTGCCCAAACATCCTTTTCAGTTCGAAGCGGCGGGTTAACCTTATAAATCGGATCATAATTCTCAACTAAATCATCGGTTAGAAGTAGATGGTGAGGTGTTACCTCAGCTGTAACCTGAATGCCTCTTTGTTTTGCCCATCTAATTAAAGCAACTCCACCAGCTGTGGTTACATGACAGATATGTAAGCGAGAGCCAACATGATCCGCTAATAAAATGTCGCGGGCAATAATTGATTCCTCTGCCACTGCTGGCCAGCCAACTAAACCAATTCGAGATGAGATAACTCCCTCATTCATCTGCGAATTAATTGTTAATCTTGGATCCTGCGCATGTTGAGCAATTAATCCATCAAATGTTTTTACATACTCCAACGCTCTTCGCATTAAGAGCGGATCAGAGACACATTTTCCATCATCACTAAAGATTCGAACCCGAGCAATAGAGTCAGCCATTGCCCCCAATTCAGCTAGTTGTTCTCCATTTAAACCTTTAGTGACCGCTCCGATCGGATTAACTTCACAATATCCAGCCTCTACACCCAATCGATATACCTGTTCAACCACACCGGCAGTATCAGCGACTGGATTGGTGTTTGCCATTGCTGAGATTGCTGTGTATCCGCCAGCGGTGGCAGCTTTTGAAGCTGATGCAACAGTTTCAGAGTCCTCACGGCCAGGTTCACGCAAGTGAGTATGTAGATCTACTAATCCAGGTAATATCAATTTACCTCTTGCATTTATTGTGTTTATTGCATTTATAGCATTTGAGCCGCTTTTTTCATCGATATCACTTGATTCAGTGAT
>WLHY01000043.1 GCA_009702465.1 Actinomycetota bacterium | reverse complement strand
GGTGAAATCGCATTTACCGTTGGTGAGGCATTTACTAATTGGCACAAGCCAAGTGAGTTGAGTATTACAAGTGATGGTAAGTCGCGAAGTGAAGTTTTTGAATCAGTTGATCCTTATCAATTAATGGTTGAGTCGGTATCTGCGCAAGTAAGTGGGAAGAAAGCTTGGGTACTTGCCATTCCTGAGAGTTTGGTCGTAATGAATTTACTTGATCAGATAAGGCTTTGGCGTAAGTAATAAAGGTTGTGCATCACATATAATTAATTTGAAACTGTGAAAGTTATGTGAAAGTGTTTAGTTTTTGATTTGATGATACAGATCATTAGTAAATACTGATTGATTTGATTGCTCTACTATCAGTAACAATTTACCTTTATCAGGTTGAATCCTTTCCTAGGGGCGAAACAAAAAAATACGAGGACCGTATTTTCAATTAAAGGAGATAAATGAAGGTATTACGCAAATCTACAATCGCACTTCTTTCCGTAACTGCAGTGCTGCTTTTGTCAGCCTGTAGCGGCGGTAGGCCTGAATCAACAGAAGCTCCAGTAGAAAGTGAAGTCACTAATCTTGGAACAGTTGTTGATGTTGCGGTAGCAACACCTGGCTTTGAGACATTGGTTGCAGCAATTACTGCAGCTGAGTTAGTAGATGTTCTATCTCTTGGTGGCCCATTCACAGTATTTGCACCAACAGATGATGCATTTGCAGCACTTCCTGCTGGAGTATTAGAGCAATTACTACTTCCATCAAACAAGGCTGCATTGATTAAGATCCTTACCTACCATGTAATTCCTGGTCAGATCTCTTCCTCTGCAGTGCAAGATGGCGATGTTCCAACAGTTGAAGGTCAATCAGTCACACTTGCAACAATGGGTGGTGTAACTGTTAATGGCGCAAATGTAGTTACTGCTGATGTACTAGCGGATAATGGCGTAATTCATGCAATTGATGCCGTAATTCTTCCGCCAGATGTAAAGCTCTCTTCCCTAGCTAAGAAGTAAGTTCTAATGGTTGAGGCCATCTCTTTAAGTAGAGGTGGCCTCTTTCTAATTAAATTGCAGGATAGGATTTAACGGTGAGTTTAAAGGTGAAGCGGATGCGCAACCTATTCATTAGTACTGCGCTAATTAGTGCATTGATAATCAATTCAAATCAGGCAACAGCTGCGCTGCCTCAGATTAAATTAGATATAAAAAGTGTTGATACGCCAGATTTCATAGTGGATGCAGCTAATGGCCAACGAGGTGCAGCTCTTTCTCAATTAAGTGATGGCCGGCTACTACTAGGTGGCGGTAAGAATGGATTTAATCTCTATCTCTATGAGATTGCTAGTAATCGACAAACCCTTTTGGGGGCGGTAGCCAACTCTGCCGAGCGGTTAAATGATTCAAGATTTGCAGTAACTGATATCGCGGTTTTAGATGAGGCAGGTAATGAGATTTCCCTCCTTATCTCCTACCCCCAGTACCAAAGAGCAAAGAGTTGTGTTTCAGTTGTTATGTATCAGTACCAATTAAATCTAGCTGCCTCCCCAACTCTTACTAAGGGAAAATTGTGGTTTTCAAGCAAGCCATGTGTTCCAGTAAATGCGGTTCAACATGCGGCCGGGCGTATCGCGGTAATTAATAAAACTTCGGCTTATCTAACTGTTGGTGATTTAGGTTTTAAAAAGATAGGTAACCGAAGTGTGCGTGGTGATTTAGGTTCAGTCTTTAAGGTAAGTGCTGGTACTGCAACAAAGAGTAAGGTAGAGCGAATTTCACAAGGCCACCGAAATCAACAAGGTGTTGTGCTGATTGGCAATGATTTGTATGTATCAGAGCATGGCCCGCGTGGCGGGGATGAGTTAAATCTAATTTCAAAGGGTAAGGATTATGGATGGCCAGCCGTTACCTATGGTGAGCCCTATAGCTCTGGTGATTATGTAAGGCCTAGAACAACTGGCTCTCATGAAGGATTTACTAAACCGCTTTATAACTGGGTGCCATCGGTTGCACCGACTGAGTTGATTCAACTGCCAAGTGGAAACTCTTGGGGTGGCTGGGCAGAGCAGTTAGTAATGGGAACTTTGCGAGAGCAATCATTGATCTTTATTCAACTGAAAACAAGATCTTCAGTTGGTGAGGTTGTGAAGGTAGATGTTGGTGAGCGGATTCGTGATCTCGAGATGGATAGGAACAATCAGATCATCGCAACAACTGATGCCGGTCAACTGCTCTTTATCTCAATGGCAAAGTAAGTTATGAGTAAAGAGATAACTGTTATTTATGATGGTCAATGTGAGTTTTGTAGGAATGCTCTTGCCTGGGTTGAGAAAAAGTTAATAGTTACCGCTATTCCCTATCAAAGCGCTGATCTATCCCAATATGGTTTAACCATCCAAGAGTGCGCCGCTCAGCTTTATGTAATTAAAGGAAAGAAAAAGTATGGTGGAGTCAAAGCGGTAACTTTTTTACTTCGAAAACGTAAGAACCGTTTGGCTGCTCTTATCCTTAAATTAAGTGGACCACTGGGCGATAAGGGTTATAAATGGGTGGCGGCAAATCGCAGCTCGGTGATTGTGGGAGTGTTGAATTACTTACTGATTAGAGTAAATGGAAAAGCTCAGTAATTTAAGATTTGCGATAACTCTTCACAATTTGCCAAGCCCCAGTTGACCATAGCGCCCAGGCAACTAGTACTGGTTGGAAAAATAGACGGGTAAGCCGGGCTTGATCAGTATCTAAGCCAAAGGCATCTATTCCATTTAGGTATTGATTTATATTGCCGGGAAAGATCAAGATAAAGAAGATGGCAACAATTAAGCCAACCTGATTGCGATAACGCCAAAGAGTAAGTAGTGCTAGACCTAAGATAATTTCAACAATGCCAGAGGCGATAACTACAAAATCGGGATCTAATGGCAACCAGCTTGGTACCTGGGCTTGAAACTCTTGGCGGTTGCTTGTTAAGTGTGTGGTGCCGGCATAGGTAAGTGCGATGCCCAGAATCACTTGACCAAGCCGCCTCAAGTACTGCATTACCCAACTCCTTACTTTTTTAAATCTCTGTAAAAGTTCTCAGGAGGGCCTACTAAAAGTAGAATTATCTCTCGCTTGGAGATACTCTCGTACGCAAGCAACCAGTTGATATTTCCAACTTTAAATTTAAAGATGAAAACTCCCGCCAAATCCCCTACCTTGGCTTCGCCAATTTTCGGATTCGCGATTATTTTTTGAACAGCTTTATCAAGTGCTTTTTTCTCATTTGGATGAAACTTTTTAACGCTCCTTATAAACCCAGAAGTTTGGAGGACCCTGATCAACCGAGCTTGTACTCCTGAGATGTTGGCTCTGACTTGGCTTTTAAGAGCTCTTGAATTAATTTGAAGGAAAGGTCGGGATTTTGCTCCGCAATTAAAGCTAATTGAAAGTAATACTCAATTTGGCTTGGAACTGAACGGTGTTCCACCTTTGCAATGCGCTTGGCTTCAGATACTAATCTGTCAGATAGCTTCACAGTTACGGCCACTTGCACTCCTTTCATCCTTTTAAACAATAGGAGCAAAGTAGTTGTAATGGTGTTAAAAAGCAACTTTTTACAACCTCAATTACTTGCGGGGTTTTAACAGCAGATATTCAGCAATTTCACCCGCTCTCATGGGAGGATGCGCAAATGCAAATAGATATTAAAAGATTACTTAAAGTAGCGCTGCCAATTACATTGTCATTGGTTTTAGCCTTTGTGCTAGGCAACCAAAGTGGCGGTAGCTCAAATCTAACCAATCCACAATCACTGACATTCTCGGCAACTGGCTACTCACAGGTGGTTCCCGATGCAATTAAGTTAAGTGTTACAGCGACTGTAATAAAGAAGAGCTCTGCGTTGGCATTATCTGATCTAGCCAAAACTGCAGACCAGGTGCGAGAGGTGTTAACGGCAAATCAGGTATCAACCGATGATTTTTCATCAACAAATCTCTCGTTAATTCCAGAGTACAGCTATGGACTAAATGGTGTGCGCAGTTTTATCGGATACCGCGCCTCTCAAAACTTTGAAATCACCTTGAAAGATAGTGATAATGCCGGAGTTGTAATTGATAAATTAGTTGCTGCCGGTAGGGATAACCTTCAAATCGGTTCAATCTCCTCATACCTATTAGATCCAAGCGCTGCGATAGAAGCGGCTCGTGCTGATGCGATGAAGCAGGCAAAGGCAAAGGCGCAAAGTTACGCCCAGTTAGCAGATTTAAAGTTAGGTCGAATTCTTACGATCAACGAGAGCTCAGATCAATCCCCACAACCAATGATGTTAGCTAAGAGTGATAGTGGTGCTGGTACGAGCTTTGATATGGGAACGCAAAAGCTTTCAGTTACCACCGTTATCAGCTGGGAGCTTAAGTAGTTAACTTTCCAAGTAGGAATGAGTTTAAGCGTGATACCGCTTGCATATCCCCGCCGTGTTTAGATGAGAAGACCTTCGAACCATCAATGCCACACAAGCGGATAATTTCATCATCTCCACCTGGGTGAGATGAGATCCAAGTAGTTAGGTTATAAACATTTCCATTTATTACTGACCAGCAACTGCGGGCGCTGTTGTTTTGCTTAACCTGATCCATCGTTAATGCAGTTGATTTACTGGTTGGCGTTGCACTAGGTGAAGGGTTGCTAGTTGCAGCTGCGCCGCGAAGTACATCACCTGGAATCTCTTTATCCCCTACTGCAACTGTGATTGCAGCTCTTGTTCTAGCGGTGATATCAACATTGTATGTTCCGCCTTGGCCAACTGCTGAAATGCGAGATAAGTAAAGGTAATTGGTGCGGCCATATGGTTCATAAAATTTTGTTCGCTCGGTAAATCTTAAGGTTGTCTTGCTGCCATCTGGCGCTGTAAGTACAAGTTGTGGCAGTCGATTGTTCTTTAACTTATTCTCTGGTGATTTATCAACAATTAAGTACTGCAAACTTAATTGCTCACCCTCCTGAAGATTAAAGCGAAAACCTTTTTTCTGACCACTCTTGGTAAAGGCGGCGCGAACGGCAAATGAGATGGTGCCATCGACTAGCAGTGGACCACGAGCGGCTGTAGTTTCATTATCCTCAATTGTTACTGGTTGGTGAGCCGAGGCTGAAACGGGCGCGATAAGCGCAAGCAGAAGAGCTGAAATTAAAATTTTTCGCACAAAAGGATGTTACAACAATTTGCTGAGAGTAGACTTAAAAAATGAGAAGGCGAGAGGTAAAGGCAAGTACTTTTCTGGCATTCTCACTTCTCTTATCTGCTTGCTCATCCCCATCCCCCCTTGCCGCATTAACAGATGGCCCTTGCACTGATGATCAGAAAGTTTTAACGCAAACTCATATCTCAGCCCAGATCAATGCAATCGCGCAAGAAGATTTTGTCACTGCATACTCATTTGCTGCACCATCATTTAGAGCATCCATTGATCTTGAACAATTTGAATTAATTATTAGAGCCCAATATCGAGTATTGATTTCAAATCAAGGTTTCTCATTTGATGAGTGCCGGATAGAGGATGCGCAGATAAGACAGCAGGTATCGGTGACGGGGGTATTACAAGATGCCAAACTCTCTTACACACTTGAGGTTGATGAACTGAAATTAGGCGTAATTGCCGCCTCAATTATCGATGCAGAGGCAAATATAAATACTTAATGGACAAAACCATTGAGGTTATGCCAGATAGGAAGTAGGTTTAAGGATGGCTAAAGAACAGAAGAAAGATATTGAGACCTCAATCCTGCCGGTTAAGTATGTAGATTTTGTTGAGGATATTTTCCATGCGGTGCTGGCGATCGCCCTATTTATAATTGGTGTAGTTGCCTTCTTCTATACCGCAAAAAGATTGTTGGAAACAGCGCCATTTTTCCCAAATGGCATGATTCAAGGCATTAATGACATTTTATTTATTGTAATTATCCTAGAGATTTTGCGAACTGTGATCTCCCGCTTTACCGATGGTGTTTACCAATTGGATAAATTCCTAATTATTGGTGTTATCGCCGCTGTTCGACATATTTTGACTGTCGGTGCTTCATTAACACTTGAGAGCACAAAGAGTGATGCCGCCTTTGAAAGAGCACTTTATGAGATGGGCTTAAACGCCTTAATTGTGATCGCTTTAGTCTTTGCAATATTTCTATCTAAGGCTGCCCACAAAAACAAGCTTTAACCCGCTTAACCTATTCTCATAGTTAGTTAGGTTAACTTTTAGTAACTTTTTTACTGCTGTGGATTAAAAAAATAGCAAAAAGTATTTTTAGCCAGAATTTGACTCTTCAATTTCCGTTCTCTCCAAAATAAGATTGAGAATGCTCAACTTAGTGAAGAGGAGGCGTTCAAATTAGTACACAAGATCAAGTAAGGCAGGAGCCGATGATTATCAAGGTTGAATTCTTTGAAATGAACGGGCAATGGGATGCCTGGTGTGATGAGGTTGGTTTAGCTGGATATGGCAATAGTGATCTAAACAAAGTTCGTGAAGATGTCTTCGATGCAATTAGATTCACTCTTAATAGAGAGGATATTGAGTTTATGGAAGAGATTATTAAGGTAGATGAATAGTTTGGTTATGCGCTAATTGCTGATCAGGCAATCCCTTTAGTACATGCACCATCGCTTTACCCTGAACAACCCAATGATCATCCCCGCTTCGCTTAACAATCGCAGTTAACTCATCAACGCCAATCAAAATTGTCTCTTCAGGTACTTCAAGTAAAATCTTGGCAGCTGAATCTGGAATCCATCTAAAAAACTTGTCGAAGTGTGGAATCACTCGAATATTAGGAATTAAATTAAGTCCAGGAGTTGGCTCCTTCTTTGAAAATCTAAAGTTAGGAATCTGTGAACTTAAAACCATCGCACCTGCACTACAACCGGCAAGGGATGAGCCAGATTGCCAAGATTTATTAATTACATCCCATAATGGTGTCCCAATTAAGCTTTGCGCCAAATAATGAGGATCCCCACCCGACATATAAATAAGTGAGCTGTTTTCAATTAGATTTACGTACTCGAAATTAAAAGCATCTTCGCGAGTGAAGATTGGTAAAAATATTGATTCAACACCCAACGCATCAGCTTGTGCTTTTCCTAGATCTCGCCAGTAATTAAGCCTTGATTGAGATTCCTGTCCAGCAGCGGTTGGTATTTGTATATAGGTGGCAGCTTTACCATTCTTTACGCCATCATCAATTAAAGATCTCTCTAACTCTGCCATCGCAGGCAGATACTCACCGGAGCCAACTAAAGCAAGTGAACCATTCATGAGTAAATCAGTACTGCAATGCCAAGTGTTGTTAATAATGAGGCGGCAACAATTGATTTTCTAGTGCCAAGTATTTGTGGCAAACCCTTTATCTC
>WLHY01000042.1 GCA_009702465.1 Actinomycetota bacterium | reverse complement strand
GTGCTTCCTGGTAATTTTAAAATAAGTGCCCGTGAGACTTACGGGAAATTGAGTAATGGAATGATTTGTTCAGGTAAAGAGCTTGGAATTAGTGATGACTCTGCCGGAATCTTGGTGTTACCGGCCGGCAAAATAGGCAGTAATGCACTTGATCTGCTTGAGGTAGATGATGTCATCTTTGATATAGCGGTAAATCCAGATCGTGGTTACGCAATGAGCGTAAGGGGATTGGCTCGAGAATTAGCTGGTTCGCTAAAACTTAAATTCTCAGATCCAGCTCAGTTAAATTATGTGAAGAAATTTGATGCTATAAAAAGCACCAAGGGCGTTCCAGTAAAGATTGAAGATAAAGATGGCGCAGATTTGATCTATTTGCGAACTATAGATTTGGTGAATAGCAAGAAGAGAACACCCCTATGGATGCAGCGACGTATCGAAAAATGTGGCATGCGTAGTATTTCGCTGGCCGTTGATATTACGAATTATGTGATGCTAGAACTTGGACAACCATTGCACGCCTTTGATGCCGATGTGATACATGGTTCTATTCGAGTCAGCAGTGGTGGAAAATTCAAAAAAATTACCACTTTGGACAAGGTTGAGCGGAAGATATCTTCATCTGACCTGTTGATTACCGATGATTCAAATGCGCAAGCTATTGCTGGCACCATGGGTGGTTTAAACAGCGAGGTAAGCGATAATACAAAACGAATTGCATTGGAAGCAGCGCATTTTAATTCAATGAGGATCGCTAAAAACTCGCGTAATCACCAATTATCAAGTGAGGCTTCTAGAAGAATAGAGCGAGGTACCGATCCAGCGTTAGCTGCTATCGCATCAGCTCGGGCTACCGCTTTGTTGATTGAATTTGCAGATGCAAAATTGATTAACACTGCAATGGCTGGATCAACGAAAAAAATAGAGAGCATCAAAATATCTGTTCAACAAGTTGAAGCAAAATTAGGATACAAGTACAGCAATAAGCAGATAAAAGATGCTTTGCTTGCCATCGGAGCTAAAGTAATACTTGCTGCAAACTCTTTCAAAGTAACACCACCATCTTGGCGGCCTGACTTATCGACAGTATCTGATTTGTGCGAAGAGATTGCCAGATTAAATGGATACGCCTTGATACCTTCTCGCCTATCGATCGGTAAAGCGGGAGCGAAATTAACCCAGATGCAACAGCGCAAGCGCAACATCGCAATCATGCTTGCCAATCGGGGTTTCACCGAGGTAATTAATTATCCATTTACCAACCAAGAGATGGTTGATCTCTTGGGATTTGCTGGCGATCGAGCTAAAAGTTTCAAGATAGCAAACCCGATGTCAGAGCAGGCGCCATTACTAAGAACGCATCTAATTCCTGGATTGCTATCCGCTCTGCAATTAAATATCGGTCGTGGCAGTAAAAACCTCGCTCTATTTGAGGTGGGATCTGTATTTCGAAATATCGGTAATGCCGCAGCGGTTATGCCCGAGACCAACAAAAGACCAAGCTCAAAGGTGATTACTCAGATTTATGAAAGTGTGCCTAAACAAATGTTATTTGTAGGTGGTGTTATGTGTGGTGAAAAAATCAAGAGTGGCTGGCAAGGAGCTGGTGAACGATTTGTTTGGAGCGATGCAGTCTCAGAGGCGATCGCTGTTATTGAAAGTACTGGGAACTCTTATGAGCTGATCAACACCGAATTAGCTCCTTGGCACCCAGGCAGATGTGCTGAGATAAGAGTTAATGGAAAAGCGGTGGCACATGCTGGTGAATTGCACCCTCGAGTTTGCGCAAAGCTAAATCTGCCAGAACGCACCTGTCTGTTTGCGGTAATTATTAGTGAATTACCACTGCTAACTGAAAGCGCACCACCAAAAATCTGGGGCTTCCCAGCAGCGGTTCAAGATGTGGCATTACTTATTGACTCATCCGTTTCTGCTCATGCCTTAAAGCAAAGTTTGATTCGCGGCGCCGGCGAATTACTTGAATCAATTGAATTGTTTGATCGTTACGATCAAATTGGTGGTGGCAAAATCTCGTTAGCTTTCACATTAACTTTCAGAGCGAGTGATCGCACCTTAACCTCAGAGGAGGTCGCTAAATACCGGGATGCAGCGGTGGCTATGGCGGCAAAGGATCATTCAGCAACTTTGCGGGCATAATCGTATATTTATGCGTTGATTTGAATAAATATGCATTCCTAGGATAGGGTAGTGCTATGGATGTAGGCGTAGTAGGGGCCAGTGGATACGCTGGCGGAGAACTGCTTCGTCTACTATCAAATCATCCAAAGTTCGCAATCTCTTATATTTCAGCTGGTTCAAATGCGGGAGAGTTAATCACCGCCATTCACCCACATTTAACTCATTTTAAAGATAGAAAATTCGAAGTGACAGACACCTCCAAGATCGATAAGTGCGAGCTGCTTTTCATAGCGTTGCCACATGGTGAATCAGCCAAGTTGATTTCTCAGATCGACCCAAACCTGAAGATTATTGATCTTGGTGCGGATTTCAGGTTGGTCAATAAAGGATCATGGGAAAAGTATTACTCAGGGGAGTACGCGGGTAATTGGATCTATGGATTACCTGAGGTAGTTGGTTCATCGCAAATTGCGAAAGAGATTAGGGTGGCGAATCCAGGTTGTTATGCGACCGCAATCTCATTAGCTATCGCACCAATTGTTGATTTTATCGAAATGCAAGATTTGGTCGCAGTTGCAGCTTCGGGAACTACTGGTGCTGGTAGATCTGCAAAAATCTCACTTATTGGTAGTGAAGTAATGAATTCACTTAGCTCTTATAAATTTGGTGGAGTTCACCAGCACACACCTGAGATTGAAGAGTGCTTAAATCGATTAGCAAAATCTGAGGTCAAGTTGTCATTCACTCCGATATTGGCACCGATACCACGGGGAATTCTAGCCACGATAACTAGCAAGCTAGACCAACCGATCTCAATTACAGGAATCAGAGAGATCTTCGAAATTTTCTATCGTGATTCGGCATTTGTTTCACTCCTTCCAACAGGGCAAATGCCGATGACCTCATCTGTGCTAGGTACCAACAACGCGCAGATACAGGTAGCGATCGATGAGCACACAAATCGTTTAGTTATCAGTTGCGCGATTGATAATTTGGGCAAAGGTGCAGCTGGTCAAGCGATCCAAAATGCAAATTTGATTTGTGGATTTGAGCAGGATCTTGGACTTAGAAATCTGGCGGTACGTTAAATGCTGGTAGTTAAGTATGGCGGAAACGCTCTAGTGCACAGCACAGATATGGATCCAGTATTAGAAGCGATCGGGGATGCCTTTATTGATGGGGATCAAGTTGTTTTAGTTCATGGCGGTGGACCACAAATTGATCAGGCTTTAGCTGATAAAGGTTTAGGTAAGGATCGAGTGGGTGGTTATCGAGTAACAACTCCGGAGGTTTTAAAGATTGTTGAGACAGTTTTATGTGGTCAGGTTTTGAGAAGTATTACCAATTATCTTCTCGGCAGTGAGGTCAATGCCGTTGGAATAACTGCAGGAGATGGTGGTTTAGTTGTCGCGAGAAAGATGATGCCGATAGTAGATGGCGCAAAAATGGATATTGGTTTGGTTGGAGAGGTGGTCTCAGTAAATCCAGAGCTGCTTCAACATTTGATTGCTGGTGAGTATCTGCCAGTTATTGCTCCCATCGCATTAGATAGTGAAGGTAATGCGCTCAACATAAATGCCGATCTGGTAGCAGGAGCAATCGGTGGTGCGTTAAATGCTGATCAAGTGGTATTTCTTACTGATGTTGATGGAATTTTCTCTGATTGGCCAAATCAGGCCTCTTTAATCAACAAAATCAATGTTGCTGATTTAGAGAAGTTATTACCAACATTGGCAGATGGCATGATTCCAAAGGTTACTGCAGTTTTAAATGCGGTTAAATCAGGTGCTAAATCTGCCCGCATAGTTAATGGCACGAAACTTAAAGCTGTTTTAGATGCATTTGCCGGAGTTGGCGGAACTGTTGTGGTTGCAGCATGAGTAAATTGATTCTAGATTCTGGAGTTTCTCGTAGAGCTTTGATTGTTGAATTAGTTGAAAGCGGTTCAATTCACTCTCAATCAGATCTTGTCAAGGCATTAGCGCGAAAGGGCGTGAAGGTTACCCAAGCAACAGCAAGTAGAGATTTGGAGGAGCTTGGAGCGGTAAGGGGCAAGGATGCAAATGGGGTTTTCAGATATCAATTTATTGCTAATGCAGAGGTTGCAGCCACCACATTAAAGAATCTTGTTCTAGAGATAGATGCCAGTGGAAATTTAGCGGTTATAAAGACACCGCCAGGAGCTGCTCAGTTATTAGCTGGTCAACTGGATCGTGCGATTAAAACCGGTGCACTTTCAGGTATCGGAAGCATCGCGGGAGATGACACAATCATGGTGATATCCAAAACCGCCACCGGTGGATCAGCATTAGCTAAGGCGATTGATAGATTTGTATCGGAAAATCACAGTATGAAACGGGTGCGGTAATGGCTTTATGGGGCGGCAGATTTAAGGCTCAGGCAGATGACTCAATGAGGGAATTATCAAGAAGTGTGCATTTTGATTGGCGCCTGGCTCCATATGAGATTGAGGTTAATCTTGTTCATTTAGAGAATTTAATTGAGATCGGTGTTCTCTCAAAAGGCGATGGTGCTATTTTAAAAAAAGGATTAAATGATCTGGCCAAGAAGATTGGTGAGGGAAGTTTTTCCTATATTGAATCAGATGAGGATGTGCACAGCGCAATAGAACGGGGTTTAATCGGTGAATGTGGCGCATTAGGTGGATCGATCAGAGCTGGCCGTTCAAGAAATGATCTAGTTGTAACTGATTTTAAACTGTACTTGATTGATCACCTTTTAGAGATTGCTTCCATGCTAAAAGAATTAATTGGGGCTCTTAATTCACAAGGTATAACCCATTTAAATATCATTGCGCCGGGATTTACTCACACTCAACATGCGCAGCCAATCTCATTCGCTCAAGAGCTTACGAAACATTCTTTTTCCTTGGCTCGCGATATCGAACGAATCCTTGACTGGCAAAGACGAAACTCTCTGTCGCCATTTGGCGCAGGGGCTTTAGCTGGTTCTCCATTGCAACCGACGCCAGAAGTAAGCGCAAAACAAATGGGATTTAATGGCGCTCATAAAAATAGTATTGATGCGGTAAGCGATCGTGATTTTGCAGCAGAGGCGTTATTCATCATGGCAATGATCGGCGTACACCTATCTCGTATTGGTGAAGAGTTTGTGCTTTGGTCCAGTACTGAGTTTAACTTTGTCGAAATTTCTGATGCTTTTTCAACTGGATCATCAATCATGCCTCAAAAGAAAAATGCAGATGCGGCGGAGTTAGCTCGAGGAAAAAGTGGCAGATTTATTGGGAACTTAACAACACTGCTTGTAGTACTAAAAGCTCTTCCTTTTGCATACAATCGAGATCTGCAAGAGGATAAAGAACCTGTCTTTGACTCGATTGATCAACTGTTGATGCTACTTCCAGCTGTAACAGGAATGGTTCAAAGCGCAACATTTATTCCACAAAGCATTTCATCAGGAGCGGCAGCCGGTTTCACCTTGGCAACGGAGATCGCTGATTACCTTGCCAAAAAAGGAGTTCCCTTCGCCGAGGCCCATGAGGTTGCTGGCAAGTGTGTTCAATACTGCGAAAGCAATGGCCTTGAATTGGATCAAATAGCTGAGGATGCATTATTAAAGATCCATCCCAAATTAGGAAGAGATCTTTATCAACTTCTCAATGTTGAAGCAGCGGTGGGATCTCGGAAATCAATAATGGGAACATCACCTAAGTCGGTAGAGATGGCTATTAAGCATCTCGATAAAGAGGTAGACGCATTCGCTAAGGAAATCTCCCGCATTAGAACCGCATTCTCAGGCATGATCTCCCAATGAGTTCAAGCAAAAATCAATCGCTAATTGCTGATCTTCAGTGGCGAGGATTAATCGCCCAAACCACAGATTTAAAGGCGCTTGAACAAGCTATGGCAAAACCGATCACCTTGTACTTGGGAGTTGATCCAACTGCACCAAGTATGCATTTAGGCAACCTTGTTGTTTGTTTAGTTTTACGACGCTTTCAATTAGCAGGACATAAACCTATTGGTCTGGTTGGGGGCGCAACTGGATTAGTTGGCGATCCGAGTGGTCGAAATGAAGAGCGATCTTTAAATGATGAGTCAATAGTTTTAGATTGGGTTTCTCGGATTCGCAAGCAGTTAGAGCAGATTATTGATTTTAAGGATAAGAGCACGGGAGCAGTTTTAGCCAATAATTTAGATTGGACAAAGCCGGTTACAGCCCTTGAATTTCTACGTGACATTGGCAAGCATTTTAGTGTCAACCAGATGTTAGCTAGAGACTCAGTTGCATCAAGGTTGGAATCTGGTGGCATCTCTTATACCGAATTCTCATATCAAGTTTTGCAAGCCTTTGATTATCTCGAATTATTCCGCCGGAATAACTGCACCCTACAGATTGGTGGTAGCGATCAATGGGGCAATATTGTCGCGGGTCTTGATTTAATTCGCAGGGTTGAAGGAGGCTCAGCCCACGCATTAACCGTTCCATTACTAACCAAATCTGATGGCAGTAAATTTGGAAAAACAGCTACGGGAGCGATTTGGCTGGATCCGGCGATGACCTCACCATATGAGTTTTTTCAGTTTTGGCTCAATTGTGATGATGCTGATATTCCTAAATTACTAAAGGTTTTCTCAATGAGAGATACCAATCAGATCGAGCAGCTAATTGAATCGACCCAAAAGGATCCGGGGGCGAGGGTTGCCCATCGAGAGTTGGCTAGAGAGATGACCATCATGATTCACGGCCAGAGGGCTTGTGATATGGCCGAAGCGGCAGGAAAGGCTTTATTTGGGCAAGGAGATATCGCTGAGCTGGATCTAGATACATTGGACTCCGCCTTATCGCAGTTACCTCGGGTGGAAATGGGTAAAAATCAACCGATTCCACCATGGGTTGATCTTTTAGCAGCCTCAGGTGTGGTCGATTCTAAGTCGGCCGCCCGCCGGATTGTGAAGGAGGGTGGGGGCTACCTCAATAATGTGAAGGTTTTGACCGAGGATTTCACCCCTGAAAAGAGTGATTTTTTACATGGAAAGTATCTGCTTTTGCGGAAGGGAAAACGGGATTTAGCTGCAGTAGTCCTGATCTAAGCGATACTGAGGAAATCAGTGTTTTTCGCCCCTTTTTAGGGGTGATCCCAATTTGACCCCCCTCTCAGGGAGGGTTATATTTCACCTCCCCATACGAGACGGACTTGCTGATTAGGCCGGGTATGGAAAATCCTGATTTTCAAGATTTGTAGGCATGCCTGCAAATTTCGAAAGTAGGTTGCCTTGTAATCAAAAGCAATTTTGAAAGCAATGCGCAGTCGTACCTTGAGAACTCAACAACGTGCAATAAAGTCAATGCCAAAGATTTCTAACATGAAATCGAAGGCATTAATTAACATGTAAAAAAATATTT
>WLHY01000041.1 GCA_009702465.1 Actinomycetota bacterium | reverse complement strand
TTAAAAGAGAGGTTTTTAAGCATAAAACACTGCCTATTAAGTAGTGGAAACTCTAAAGTAATTATTTAGAGTTACTAAAAAGAGCGATCTCTTCGCACAAAACCAGTATTAAATAATGGTTTTATGGATTTTTTGCTAAATATTTCTAATGCGACACACCGAATTGGATGACAACCAATTTTTTGCTCACCCCTTAGATTAACCCTCAGTTAAGCAAACGCTTAATTTTTTACACGTAAATAAGGGGATTTAATGAACAAGGCCCAGTTCATCGCTTACCTAGCACCACAATTTGGTGACAGTAAGAAGGAAGCTGCACGTGCAGTTGAAGTTGTATTTGATGCGATCGTTCGCAACATCTCAAAAGGTGAAGATGTAATGATCAATGATTTCGGCAAGTTTAAGAAGGTTGACCGTCCAGCACGTAAAGGTCGCAACCCATTTACTGGCGAAACAATTCAAATCAAAGCAAGCAAGAAGGTTCGATTCCTTGCTGCAAAGGGTTTGAAGGATGTAATTTCTGGTGCAAAGAAGTTAGGTGCAGCACCAGCTGCTCCTGCAAAAGCTGCTCCAGCTAAAGCTGCTAAAGCCGGCAAGCCTGCAAAGGCTAAGAAGGTAAGCAGATTGAAGAAGGCTGTAAAGAAAGCAAAGCCAGCTAAAAAAGCAAAGAAGCGTCGTTAAAAAAAGTTAGTAATTTAAACGGGGTCTCAAGATGAGGCCCCGTTTTTTTACGCTCAAAATCAACGCTTTTATGATGATGTAAGTATCCGTCGTAGAATTTGATGGTGTCCACCGCAATGAAGATTTCCTATGATCCACCAACTGGCAAACCACTTGGCGTAACTAGCTGGTTTAGATTTGGTGCAAATGTTGTGCGACCATTTCTGAATTTAATTGCAAAACGTGATTGGCGCGGTGCTGAGAATCTACCAAAGAGTGGGGCTGCGATCGCAGTTTGTAACCACATCTCTCATGTAGATCCGCTGATCTTTACCCACTTCCTATACAACAATGGCAGAGCGGTTAGATATTTAGGTAAAGCTGCTGTATTCAAAGTGCCAGTAATTGGCAGGGTCTTATTGGGCGCTGGGCAAATTCCAGTCGAGCGCGAGAGCGCAAACGCCTCCGATGCACTTCAACATGCAATCGCCTTTTTAAAGGCAGGCCACCTACTTGGTGTTTATCCGGAAGGGACCTTAACTCGAGATCAAAATTATTGGCCGATGAAGGCAAAGACTGGGATTGCACGTTTAGCAATCATCTCTCAAGTCCCGGTAATCCCATGCGCCCAATGGGGAGCTCAGAAAATTTTGCCAGCTTATGGAAAGTTACCCAAGTTATTTCCTCGTACCAAGGTGACGGTAGTGGCTGGAAAACCACTTGATTTTTCAAAGTGGTATGGCAAAGAGAATGATCAAGCAGCTCTAGAAGAGGCAACCGCCTTTGTGATGGCTGCGATCACAAACTTATTAGAGGAGATCCGAGGCGAGCGCGCACCCGCAGAGATCTTTGATCCTAAAAAATCCAATCTGCCACGAATTGGAAATTTTAAAAAGGGTAAGCGATGAAAAAGGTAGCGGTACTGGGTTCAGGTGCATGGGGAACAACACTTGGCCAAGTTATGTGCGATTCCGGTCAACAGGTTTTAATTTGGGGTAGAAACAAAAAGGTTGTTCGTGAAATCAATCGTCGTAACTCAAACCGTAGATTCTTAAAGGGAATTGATCTACCACCTCAATTAAAGGCAACAACTGATATCAAAGCTGCACTTGAGTTTGCCGAGGTAATTTTACTTGCTATTCCAGCACAGACTCTGCGGGAAAATCTTGAAGCATGGAAAAGCTTCTTTCCAGCAGATGTTCCGGTAATTAGTACTTTAAAAGGTATTGAGGTCGCGACTCAATTTAGAATGACTGAGGTTGTCCAAGAGGTGCTAGGAGTTGATAAATCAAGACTTGGTTTAATCACTGGACCAAACTTGGCAAATGAGATTATTGCCCGCCAACCAGCTGGCGCAGTGGCTGCATCTGAAAACCCACAATTAATTGCCTTAATGGAGAAGTTATTTACAACAGAGTACTTCCGAATTTATCCATCAGCAGATCTAATAGGTTGTGAGTTTGCCGGTGCTGCTAAAAGTGTTATTGCACTAGCGGTTGGTATGGCGGTTGGTATGAATTACGGTGAGAACACTCAAGGATTAATGATTACGCGTGGACTCTCCGAGGTTGCCAGATTAGGTGGCGCATACGGCGCTAATCCACTTACATTCTTAGGTCTTGCCGGAATCGGTGACTTAGTAGCAAGCGCGCAATCACCACTTTCTAGAAATCGAAGTTTTGGTGAAATTCTTGGCAAATCTGGATCGATGGCAAAGGCGAGACAACAGAGTGTGAAAACAGTTGAGGGTGTGCCATCCGCTGGTGCGATGCTTGAGTTAGCTCACCGGGTTGGAATTGAAGTTCCAATTATTGAAGCAGTCTCTGATGTTGTAGCTGGCACATTAACGCCAAAGGGAGCGATGAATCGCTTAATGACAATCTCTATCAAGGCGGAGATTTAATGGCTAAAAAAAGGGTTGCCATTATTTGTGGCGGAAAAAGCAGCGAGCATGAAATCTCTTGTGTCTCAGCAGGCGGAGTTTTATCAGCGATTGATACAACTCAATTTGAGATTGTCTTAATTGGAATTACCAAAAGTGGAAAGTGGTTGTTACTACCATCCGACACTACCTTTGCAATCATTAATGGCGCATTGCCTCAGGTGCCAGAAAGCGGTGTTGAGGTACAGGTCAGTAATAACTCATTACAAGCAGGTGGCAAAGATCTAGCAATTGATGTGGTCTTTCCTGTTTTACATGGTCCTTATGGTGAAGATGGCACGATTCAAGGCTTACTGGAAATGATCAACCTTCGTTATGTTGGCTCGGGTGTATTGGCAAGTGCGGTAAGTATGGATAAATCATTTGCTAAACCAATCTTTGCAGCCTCAGGTTTAAAGGTGGCACCAGGAATGGTTGTTACCTCAAATAACTTTTCGCTGCCAAGTAATTTCACCTACCCATTATTTGTTAAGCCAGCCCGAAGTGGATCAAGCCGTGGCACTACAAAGGCTAAAAATGAGGCTGAGTTAAAAAATGCGGTGGCATTTGCCCTCGAGTTTGATACCAAGGTAATAATTGAATCAGCGATCATCGGTCGAGAAATTGAGTGCGCAGTGTTACAGGCGGATGGGAAAACAATCGCATCACCAGTTGGTCAGATTGCAATCGATGCAAAGTATGAATTTTATGATTTCACCGCGAAGTATTTAGATAACTCAATGCAGTTGCTTTTTCCTACTGATTTACCAGATGGTGTTGAAGCAAAGATTCAGGCAGCTGCGATTGCAGCCTTTAATGCCGCAGGGTGTGAAGGATTAGCTCGAGTTGATTTCTTCTTCTCAACTGCTGGCGAAATTATCATTAATGAGATCAACACGATGCCTGGCTTTACACCGCTCTCGGTCTATCCAAAGTTGATGCAAAAGTATGGAGTCTCCTACCCAGAGCTAATCACCAAATTAATCAATACCGCTTTAACTCGTTCTGCAAATATCACCCGCTGATAATGGATGGTGTCTTAGAAAAGGCAACGGTAAAACGTGTTGCGCAAGCATTAATTGATCATCAAATAGCTGGCCAAATCAAGGTGCTAACTGATTCGGCAAGAAGTGCGGCCGAGGCAGCATCTGCTTTAGGTATTGAGGTAGGACAGATCGCATCATCAATTCTCTTTAAGATGCCAGATGATTCACCTTTGTTAGTTATAACTTCAGGCCGGCATCGAGTAAACACTGAATTAGTTGCTAAAAATCTAAATATCTCAGAGCTTGGCCGGGTAGATGCTGATTATGTTAAGGAAAAATCTGGTTTCTCAATTGGCGGGGTTGCACCAATTGGTTGGTTAAATCCAACAAAGATAATCATTGATGAAGCGTTAAATGATTACGAGGTTGTATGGGCAGCGGCAGGACACCCGCATGCGGTCTTTCCTACTACTTACTCTGAACTTGCAAGGATTACAAAAGCCCAATCAATGGTGGTTGCAGAGTAAGTGAAAGTTCAAAAGGTTGTAACTGGGCAGGTAAGAGTTCTGGTTATTCCGGCAACTGCTTGTACCTTTGCCAAAACTGTACGACCTAAATCCTCCATGCTTGGCGCTTCAGCGCGCATGATTACATCATATGGCCCAGTAACGCCCTCAGCTAAGGTAACTCCGGAGATTGCAGAAACTGATTTAGCAACACTTGATGCCTTACCAACCTCAGTTTGAATAAGAATGTATGCCTGTACTGACATTTCTTGCCTTTCCTTAATCTAAATTAGGTACTAACTAGGTTCATCGATGAACCAGTTACCTAATAAAGGGTAGCCTATAGCGAAGCAATTGGGGAGAGGTAATTTGAGCGCATCAGAGGAGCAGATAATCGATCAACTAAAGCGATTATTTGCCAGCAATTTTCCAGCCGAGGTTGAGGTTGGCATTGGTGATGATGCTGCAGTTTTACTTGGCATAAAGAGTAAGTTAGTCGCCACCACAGATATGGCGGTTGAAGATGTGCACTTTAATTTAGGTTGGTCCACCCCTTTTGAAATTGGCGCCAAACTAACCACCGCTAACCTGGCAGATCTCTTTGCGATGGGAGCGCTTCCTAAATACTTACTAGTTGCCGCTGGATTGCCTACTAATTTAAGTGCGAGTTTTACTGCAGAGTTAGCTAAGGGAATTAGATCGGTTGCAGATAAATTTAATGTAGCGGTAGTTGGTGGTGATATCAGCAGATCAGCAAAGGTAGTTTTAACCATCACCGCCTTTGGCGATCTAGCGGGTGTTGCAATCACCAGGGCTGGTGCAAAGGTGGGAGATCAAATTTATGTAAGTGAATTACCAGGATTATCTGCTGCAGGTTACGCCATCTTAAGCCGAGATTTAGATCGCCCAAGGTATGTGGTGCAGGCTCATTTAAATCCAAAGTTAGTTGCACCGAATAATTTGATTGAAAGCGCAACTGCGATGTGTGATATCAGTGATGGTATTTCAATAGATGGCTCAAATATCGCTAACGCCTCAAAGGTGAATTTTTCATTAAGCAAAGAGCTGATCTCTGCTGCAGATGGCTTTAGTGATTTAGCTGAGTTAGCTAATGAGTTAAATGAGGATGTTTTTGATTGGATATTAAATGGCGGAGAGGATCACTTCTTTTTGGCAACTGTTAATCCTGAAAAAAGTTCGAGTGTTTCGGCTATAAAGATAGGTGAGGTTGTTGCCGGTGATGGAAAGGTTTTACTAGATGGAAAAGAGATTAAAAGAGCTGGGTATCAGCACTTTTAAAATTTATTAACGAACCGCTTTGCCAGCCTTCAAGCATGATGCGCAGACATTTTGGCGACGGGATTGGCCATTGATAAAGGTGCGAATCTTTTGAATATTTGGATTCCATCGACGACGTGTTGCACGCTTAGAGTGAGAGACATTGTTTCCAAAGCTCGGGCTTTTGCCACATAGATCGCAGATTGAAGACACTTTTTCTTACTCCCTTAAAGTTAAATCTTATTTGAAGGCGAAAGATTACCTTGCAGGCGCATTAATTGGCTAATCGGGTGGGTATTTACGCAGGGATTACCTTGCTTCATTAGATACTTCCTCTATGGCAACCCTGGAAACTCGAATCCTAAAAATCCTCGGGGATCGCACGGCTGCAGTTCTAGAAAAATCCTTTGGTATCACCACCGTAAATGAGTTACTTCGCCATTACCCAAGAAGGTATGAGGTACGTGGCGAGTTAACAGATATCTCAACCTTAATCGCTGATGATGAGGTAACTATTTTGGCGCAGATCGAGCGAGTTAGCCTGCGACGTGCAAATGGTAAAAATATTTTAGAGGTTATCGTTACTGATGGAAGTGCGAATTTATCACTTACCTTTTTTAATCAAGCTTGGCGCGAGAAGGAGTTAAAGGCTGGTCGAGTTGGCTTGTTTGCGGGCAAGGTTGGTGTTTTTAAGGGAAAGCGCCAACTATCACACCCGGATTATCAACTGGTTCCTGATGGCGAAGATGTTGATGCAGTGGTAGCAGAGTTTGCTGGAAAGTTTTTACCGGTATATCCAGCAACAGCAAAGTTACCTTCCTGGAAGGTTATGCAGTGTATAAAGTTAGTAACTGACTCCTTAGATGAGCTAGCTGATTACCTGCCAAGTGAGTTAATTACCAAATACAAGTACCCCAGCCTAAAACAGGCATTTATTGATATTCACCAACCTAAAGAGTTGATCAATGCAGAGCAGGCTAGATTGCGATTAACCTTTGATGAGGCGTTACTACTGCAACTGCTGTTAGGTCAGCGCCGAGCTGAAATTGTTAAGTTAAGTACAAAAAATCGCACACCCAATACACCAGTTCTAGTAAAAGCCTTCGAGGATAAATTGCCATTTAAATACACCGATGGCCAGCAATTAGTAAATGAGGAGATAGCTAAGGATTTATCAAATAAGTACCCGATGCATCGATTGCTACAAGGTGAGGTAGGTTCAGGTAAGACGGTAGTTGCATTACGCGCCATGTTGTCAGTTGTTGATTCAGGTGGCCAAGCAGCTTTGCTTGCACCGACAGAGGTTTTAGCTCAACAGCACTTTAGAACTATAAAGAAGTTACTAGGAGAGTTAGCCGACTCTGGCACATTGCAAGCTGGCGAAATTTCAACCAGTGTTGAACTACTGACTGGATCAATGAGTGCAGCTACCAAACGAGCAATTCATGCCAGGTTAGCAAATGGCGAAATTGGAATTGTGATTGGTACACACGCTTTGATGTCAGATGGTGTTGAGTTTGAGGATCTAGGTTTAGTAGTAGTAGATGAGCAACATAGATTTGGTGTTGAGCAACGAGATGCGCTGCGTATGAAGGCGAAGCAGCCGCCTCATCTATTGGTAATGACAGCAACACCAATTCCCAGAACTGTTGCTATGACAGTCTTTGGTGATTTAGATATTTCAACCCTGCGAGAGTTACCTGGTGGCAGAGCTCCAATTCAAACCCATTTGATTCCCGTTTTGGAAAAACCACATTATCTAGATCGCGCATGGCAGAGAGTGCGAGAAGAGGTAGGTAAGGGACATCAGGTTTACATAGTTGCACCTCGGATTGTTAATCCAGAAAAGAAATTAACTGAGCGTGAAATGCATGCTGCGCAAATGTTGGGCGAGGAGTTTTTAGATAATCAAAATATGACAGCGGTAGAGGAGTTAGCTCCTGAATTGGCTACGGGCGCACTTAAAGGATTAAAGATTGCCATGTTGCATGGGCGCCAAAGCAGTGAAGAGAAGGATCAAACAATGACCGCCTTTGCCAGTGGCGAGATTGATGTTTTAGTTGCCACAACTGTTATTGAGGTTGGTGTCGACGTGCCAAATGCTTCGATGATGGTGATTATGGATGCAGAGCGGTTTGGTGTCTCACAATTACATCAATTACGTGGTCGAGTAGGAAGAGGTG
>WLHY01000040.1 GCA_009702465.1 Actinomycetota bacterium | reverse complement strand
CTTAGCACCAAAGGTAACTGCAAACCCTGCAGCTGTCGCTAAGTTAAATAGCATGTATCAATTGCAAGGCAAGATTGAGGTTCCAACAATTACTCTTTCAGCCCCATCTGATCACATCACACCAGGTGGCGCAGTAACATATCTAAACAAGCAGTATGCAGCGGCAATCTCAGCTGGCACTGCAAAGGCTAATATGTTGCTAAATGTCTGGAACAAGCCAGCAGATAGCTACTCAACATTTGATGCTTCTGGCGCAGTAACTCCAGCCAAGACGCCAAATGGTGTTGGCCACTGTAACTACACAGCCTCGCAAGTACTTGCCGTGGCTCGATTAGCTGCAGCATCTGCTAAATCTGGAAAGCTTCCTTCAATGACAACAGCCAAGGCTGCTATCAAGAATGATGCAAACCTATTTATTGATCCAAACTTTGAGCCACCATTGCTCAAGTTCCGTCAATAATCAATAGTTAAGTTAAAAGGGCCTCGAGAAATCGGGGCCCTTTTTCTTTCTCGATAAACTAAGCCTCTGATGACTAAGCCTCTAATGAAACGGATTACTGACTCCGTTGCTTCGATGCTTCAATTAGGCAATCAAATCGGCCAGCAGTTAAAAAGTGGTGATCTTGTTGTTTTAACAGGTGAGCTAGGTGCAGGCAAGACTGTCTTAACTCAAGGAATTGCTGCAGCCCTTGGCGTTGAAAATGTCACCTCACCCACCTTTGTCATCAGTCGAATCCATAAAGGCAAACCAAACTTTATTCATATCGATGCATATCGATTATTAGATGTTGGTGTGAATGCCTTTGCCGATTTAGATTTTGAAAGCTACCTGCCTAACAGCGTATTTGTAATTGAGTGGGGCAAGGATTTTATCTCTGCCTTAAGTGATCAGTACCTGGATATTAAAATTTCAATAACTGAAAATGAGGAGGAACGAGAGATAGAGATAACTGGCGTTGGCCAGCGTTGGCAGGATTTCAAATTATGAGCACTGTATTAGCAATTGATACATCAACCTCGCGAACATCAGTTGCCTTAATAGCTGGCGATAAGGTTTTGTTCAATGAGTTTCATGAGGATCCACTAGCCCATGGTGAGGTACTGCCACTTTTAGTAGAGAAGGCTTTAAAGTTAAATGTCGGCGTTGATTTAATTGCAGTTGGCATGGGGCCAGGACCATTTACCGGATTACGTGTTGGTATTGCATTTGCCCAGAGTTTGGCACTAGGCATGAATGTTAAATGGCATGGGGTTTGTTCATTGGATGCGATGGCATTTAATCTAGCGCAGCAAAAAGACAATAAGGATTTTATTGTTTCAACCGATGCCAGACGTAAAGAGCGATTTTGGGCAAGGTATGAAAATGGTGAAAGAGTAAATCAACCACAAGTTGGTAAGCCAGCTGAAATTGAAAGGTTTGGCGTTAAGGTTTTTAATGAGGGTGATTACTACCCAGATCCAATCTCAATGGCAAAAATTGCATTAAGCAACTCTTCAATTGATCAACCTATTTATGTCAGAAAACCAGATGCCTATCCACTTCCAGAAAATGTGAAGTTTCGTGAGTTTACGGGGCTTGATTTGGTTACTGCGGTTGCAATGGAGAAAGCGGTCTATGGAAAAGCTGGTTGGACAGCTGGGCAATTTAAAGAGGAGTTTGCGAAAGCGCCAAAAAATGCTTATTACATCGCAGCTGAATCTAATGGTGAATTAATTGGCTACGCAGGAATTTACTTCTTATCTGAGTTTGCCGATATTCATACAATAACTGTTGCGGTTGATCATCGACGCAAGGGCATTGGCCGTGAATTTTTAAAGCGATTGATTAATTGGGCCAGAGTTAAAAAGGCTGAGGCGATAATGCTTGAAGTTCGCGTAGGAAATGAGGAGGCGCTGCCACTTTATATAGAGAGTGGCTTTACTGAGATCTCACGTCGACAAAATTATTACGGGCCAGGGCTGACCGCGATCATTATGCGAAAAGAGTTGTGATGCAGCCATTAGTTTTAGGAATAGAAACCTCCTGTGATGAGACTGCGGTTGGAATTGTTCATGGCCGCAAGTTGTTAGCAAATGTAATCTCTTCAAGTGTTGATCTGCATGCCCGATTTGGTGGAGTTGTTCCTGAGATTGCCAGCCGAGCGCATCTAGAGGCGATTCAACAGGTTATTGCGCAAGCTTTAAAAGAGGCGAATGTCAGATTAAGTGATATTGATGCTTTAGCGGTCACAGCAGGTCCAGGATTGATTGGTGCATTACTAGTTGGGGTAAGTAGTGCATCAGGTTTGGCACTTGGGTTAAATAAACCGTTATACGGCGTTAATCATCTATCTGCACATATTGCAGTTGATGCTTTAGATAATGATGAGAAAATTCAACCTAGTATCGCCCTGTTAGTAAGTGGTGGCCATACTTCAATTTTGCAGGTAAATAATTTAGCAAGTGATGTAGTGGTAAAGGGTGCAACAATTGATGATGCAGCGGGCGAGGCCTTCGACAAGATTGCCAGAATTATGGGATTGGGTTTTCCTGGTGGACCAGTTATTGATCAAGCAGCTAAATCTGGCAATCAAGATGCAATAAACTTTCCAAGAGGCTTAACACATGCAAATGATTTAGTAACTCATCAATATGATTTCTCATTCTCTGGCTTAAAGACTGCGGTATCAAGATATTTACAACAAACTCCTAATTACAAAAAAGCTGATGTGGCTGCATCATTTCAAGAGGCGGTAGTTGATGTTCTCCTACAAAAATCTATTGCAGCGTGTAAAGAGAGTGGCATTGAGAATCTAGTAATTGCCGGTGGTGTGGCTGCAAATAGCAGGCTGCGAGAGTTGGCCCAAGAGCGGTGCACAAAGACCAAGATCAGGTTGCGGATTCCACCCGCCTTACTTTGTACCGACAATGGCGCGATGGTTGCAGCCTTGGGCAGCCTTGCCATCAGCGAGGCGGTTGCCCCATCTAAAACCGGCATATCAGCCGATTCGGCAGCCCAAATCACTCAGCTCATCTGGTAGCTGGCCCATAAGTTGCAGGGGGCACAATCCCCCTTTAAAGTTGGCTTTAGCACTCTCAGGCCTCGTGTGCTAATTCAACTCGAAGGTAGCTGAGAGCGGTCCAACGAGATATGCAAGCAAAGGGAGATACCACCATGGCAATTTCAATTAAGCCACTAGAAGATCGAATTGTTGTTAAGGCTAATGAAGCTGAACAAAAAACTGCATCTGGTTTAGTAATTCCAGATACTGCAAAGGAAAAACCACAAGAGGGAACTGTTATTTCAGTTGGCCCAGGACGTTTTGAAAATGGAAATCGAATTCCACTAGATATTAAATCTGGCGATGTTGTTCTTTACAGCAAGTACGGCGGCACCGAGGTTAAGTACAACAATGAGGAGTACTTAGTACTTTCATCACGTGATGTACTAGCAATCATTGAGAAGAAGTAATCGTGGGTAAATCACTTCAATTTGATGAAGCAGCCCGTCGCGCCATGGAGCGCGGTGTCAACATTCTGGCTGACACAGTTAAGGTAACACTTGGACCTAAGGGTCGAAATGTCGTTATCGCAAAGAGCTATGGCGCACCTTTAATTACAAATGATGGTGTAACGATTGCAAAAGAGATTGAGTTATCTGATCCAGCCGAGAATATGGGTGCTCAACTTGTTAAGCAGGTTGCTGAAAAAACCAATGATGTTGCTGGTGATGGCACAACAACCGCCACCGTTTTAGCACAAGCAATGGTTAAAGAGGGGCTTCGCAATCTTGCCGCTGGTGCACAACCAATGGAACTTAAGTATGGAATTGAGCAAGCGGTATCAGCATTAACTGAAGAGCTTCGCAAAAACTCAACCGCTGTAAGTGGTAAAGCTCAGATTGCTGATGTAGCAACAATTTCAGCACAGGACAAAGCAATTGGAGATCTAATCGCTGAAGCTATGGACAAGGTTGGCAAGGATGGCGTAATTACAGTTGAAGAGTCATCAACAACTGGCCTGGAGTTAGATTTCACCGAAGGTATGCAATTTGATAAGGGTTATATCTCTCCTTACTTTGTTACCGATGCTGATCGCATGGAGACTGTCCTAGAAGATGCTTACATTTTGATCTCTGGTCAAAAGATTTCAGCATTATCTGAGGTACTTCCAGTTCTTGAGAAAGTGGCGCAAGCAAGTAAGCCGCTATTAATTATTGCTGAAGATGTAGATGGTGAAGCGCTTTCAACTCTAGTTGTTAACCGTATGCGCGGTACCTTTGCATCAGCTGCTGTTAAAGCACCTGGCTTTGGTGATCGACGTAAATCAATGTTGCAAGACATTGCAATTCTTACTGGTGGTCAAGTTATTTCAGCTGAGGTTGGCTTAAAGCTTGAGCAAATTGATATCTCAATGCTGGGTAAGGCTCGTCGAGTTGTAATCACTAAAGACAACACCACAATTATCGATGGCGCTGGCGATAAGGCAGAGGTTGCCTCTCGGGTAACTGAGATTCGTCGCGAGATTGAAAACACCGACTCTGATTGGGATCGCGAAAAATTACAGGAGCGAGTTGCAAAACTTGCTGGTGGTGTTTGCGTAATCAAGGTTGGCGCTCATACTGAGGTTGAGTTAAAGGAGAAGAAGCATCGTCTTGAGGATGCTATCTCTGCTACTCGTGCCGCAGTAGAAGAGGGAATTGTTGTTGGTGGCGGTGCTGCATTAGTTCATGCTGCATCAGCACTTGAAAATGATTTAGGTTTTGAAGGCGATCGCGCAGTTGGTGTTCGTTTAGTGCGTAAGGCATGTGATGAACCACTTCGTTGGATCGCTGAAAATGCTGGTCAAGAGGGCTACGTTGTTGTCGCAAAGGTTCGCGCAATGAAACCAAATGAGGGTTACAACGCCTACTCTGATAAGTACACCGATCTTGTAAAAGAGGGTGTAATCGATCCAGTTAAGGTGACTAGATCAGCACTGGCAAATGCCGCTTCAATCGCAGCAATGTTTATTACAACTGAAGCCTTGGTATTTGAAACACCAGAGGATAAGAAAGAGGAAGCAACTGGACATGGCCACTCACATGGCCCTGGCGGACACTCTCACTAATTAATCAGCAGTACACAATTAACACTAGGCTTTGATTCTATGAAGGCCGCAGCGAAGTCAGCGATCAATACGCTGTCAGTAGATTGCGGCGGTACTGGAATCAAAGCCTCAGTGCTTTCAAATACTGGAAAAGTTTTAATTGAGTATCCATATTTAAAAACTCCTTACCCACTCTCACCCAATCGACTAATCTCAATTATTGAGGGGTTTATTAAGGTTGGTCCAAAGATAAATCGAGTAACGGTCGGTCTGCCCGGAATGATTCGTGATGGCAAGGTTGTCGTAATTCCACATTACATCAATGCTGGTGGTCCGAGAACAATGGTTGATCCAGGTTTAAAAAATAAATGGTATGGCTTTGATATGCAGAGTGCTTTGTTAAAAAAATTAAAGTTACCAGTAATAGTTTTAAATGATGCCGAGGTTCATGGAGCAGCGGTGATTACTGGCAAAGGGTTAGAGACGGTACTTACCTTTGGTACCGGACTTGGCTCTGCCATTTTTAATAATGGTCAGCTAGCACCGCATCTAGAGATTTCACATACAACAATTCGCGTTGGAAAAACTATTGATGCCTGGATTGGTGAGCAAACCCGCAAGCGGATGGGAAATCAATTGTGGTCTAGGCGGGTAAAGAGTTTGATTCAAGAGCTATACCCAATGATTGTTTGGGACCGGTTGTATATCGGTGGCGGTAATGCGCAACGAATAAGCAAGAGCGCATTAAAAAGCTTTGATTACAAGGTAGTGATTATTCCAAATAGTGCAGGTGTTGCCGGAGGTGTAAAAGCCTGGCAGTTAAGAGGCTAAACCAGGATTAAATTTACGATGAGCTAGAAGTTCAGCGCGCTCCTCTTCACTCTTGCCGCCCCAAATACCAAATGGCTCTTGTACATCAAGGGCATGCTTTAAACACTCTTTAATTACTGGGCAACCACCACAGATTGTCTTCGCATTTTTAATTCTATTTTTGCGGGATGGTCCACGCTCTCCATCTGGATGAAAAAATGTTTCAGATGGCAGATCCTTACAGGCAGCAGAGAATTGCCATTCCCAGGAAGAGGCGATTGGCCGTAAAGCCTTTGAATTCTCACTCATGAAAGGAAGAACCTTTATGGCCTGCGCTTTATTCCCGATACTCTTAGGCACGTGTCTGAAATTGAAATCGGCCCTGGTAAACGCGCTCGCGCCGCATACTCATTTGATGAGATTGCGATAGTCCCAAGCAGGCGAACCCGTGATCCACATGAGGTCTCGATCACATGGCAAATTGATGCATATAAATTTGAATTACCATTTTTAGCAGCACCAATGGATTCAGTTGTTTCACCACAAACTGCAATTGAGATTGGTAAAGCTGGTGGCTTAGGTGTTTTAAATCTAGAAGGTATTTGGACTAGATATGAGGATGCTGAAAAGAAGTTAGCTGAAATGGCTAAGTTATCTGAAGATCAAGCAATTAAAAAGATGCAAGAGATTTACGCCGCACCAATTCAACCAACACTAATTAAAGAGCGAATTGCCCAGATTAGAGAGGCGGGCGTGACAGTTGCTGGTGCACTTTCGCCACAACGCACCGCAGAGTTTCATGAAGCGGTAATTAAAGCGGGCGTAGATATATTTGTAATTCGCGGAACTACAGTTTCAGCAGAGCATGTATCAGCAGCAACCGCTCCGCTGAATTTAAAGAAGTTTATATATGAACTTGATGTGCCTGTAATTGTTGGTGGGGTAGCAACTGCGCAAGGCGCGCTTCACTTGATGAGATCTGGTGCAGCAGGAGTCTTAGTTGGTTTTGGTGGCGGCTCAGCACACACTACAAAAACTGTTTTGGGAATCTCAGTTCCAATGGCATCTGCTGTTGCAGAGGTGGCATCAGCTCGCCGCGAATACTTAGAAGAGTCTGGTGGCCGTTATGTTCATGTAATTGCAGATGGATCGGTTGGTAACAGCGGTGAGATCGCAAAGGCGATTGCATGTGGTGCAGATGCAGTGATGATGGGATCGCCACTTGCCCGTTCCACACAAGCACCTGGCAAGGGTTGGCACTGGGGATTAGAAGCCCACCATGCACAATTACCAAGAGGAAATCGAGTTCATGTTGGAACAGTTGGTTCGCTAGAACAGGTATTAAATGGTCCGTCACATACATCAGATGGCACTATGAATTTATTTGGTGCCCTGCGCCGATCAATGGCTACAACTGGCTACTCAGATTTAAAGGAGTTTCAACGAGTAGAGATTGTTGTTCAACCTTAAAACCAACTTAAAGTATTGCTTGTAATTGCCTTTATCAGGGCAGATTGGTATTTTCTCTAAAATTTTCATTTAAACTTTATCCATGAAATCCAGTCGAAAAATTACCGCAGTAAGTGTTGTGGTATTTCTCGCCTCCTCCTTATTGGTCAATGTTGCAACTGCAGCTCCAAGGCCTTCTACTAAGTCAGTAGCAAACAACAATGAGGTTAAGGTTACGTGCAAGCAAACAAAGGCGGTCGGACATCGCGAAATAAAGATGGCGATCCCAAAATTACAGAGATT
>WLHY01000004.1 GCA_009702465.1 Actinomycetota bacterium | reverse complement strand
GAGCGCTCTAATCTTTGGGCGCAGATACCAACCTTCTGGCAGCGCCATCTTGATAAGGGGGAGATAGATCTAATTTCGCAAGCGATTGGCCCTAGGTATCAACCATCTTTGGAGAAAGTATTTGCTGCGTTATGCAAGCCACCAGAACAAGTAAAGGTATTAATTCTAGGACAGGATCCGTATCCAAATTCAGTTCATGCAACTGGCCTAGCTTTTTCAGTTCCCAATGAAGTAACGAAACTTCCAGCCTCACTAAAAAATATCTATCAAGAGTTGCTTTCAGATTTAAATATCAGACGCATCTCGGGAGATCTAACAGATTGGGCTAATCAGGGTGTGATGCTTTTAAATCGTAGCTTGACTATTGGTGCAGATGGCAAGGAGTCACACCGAAAAAGGGGGTGGAGTGAGATAACCGAACGAATTATTAAATGTGTGGCTGATAATGGAGCGATTGGTGTTTTGTGGGGAAATGATGCTCAAGAGGTAAATTATTTCTTTGAGGCTAACAAGTTAATTACTTCAGCTCACCCAAGTCCATTATCTGCCTATCGTGGCTTTTTCGGTTCAAAACCATTTTCAAAGGTGAATCAGATTCTTATGAAACAGGCAGATCAACCGATAAATTGGTAAAAAAATAGTGGGCAACCTCAGTTGCCCACTACTTTCGATTATCTTTTTATGCAGTCCAGATATTAATTGGGGATTGCAGGAAGTAGATCATGAATAATCCAGCGACAACATACATCAATGGATGAATTTCACGACGACGGCCTTGAATGACTCTGATAACCACATAGGTAACAAAGCCAGCTCCGATACCAACAGAGATGTTGTATGTGAATGGCATCAGGATAATTGTTAGGAATGCTGGGATAGCGATACCAAGATCATCCCAATCAATACCCTTAATCTGCGTCATCATCATGAAACCTACGATGATTAATGCTGGTACAGCAGCTTCGTAAGGGATGATGGCAACTAATGGTGCCAAGAAGGTTGTTAACAAGAACAGTAAGCCGGTAACGACAGAGGCTAAACCAGTCTTCGCGCCTTCACCAACACCTGAAGCAGATTCAATGTAAGAGGTATTGGATGAGACAGAACCAGCGCCTCCAGCTGTTGCCGCTAATGAATCGATAAGAAGAATTCGATTAGCGCCCTCAATATTGCCATTGCGATCTACTAATCCAGCTTGTTGACCAATTGCAGTCATGGTTCCCATTGTGTCAAAGAAGTCAGCTAGCAGTAATGTGAAAACTAGCAAGCTGGCAGCAACTAAGGTAATTCGATCAAAACCACCTAGTAAGTTGAAATCACCAAGAATACTGAAGTTGGGTGTATCAACTATTGCTTCTGGCAGCGCAGGAACATTTAGATTCCATCCCTTTGGATTAACGCCATCTGGACCAACAAATGGTCCGATTTTAAAGGCTGATTCAACAGCGATTGCAACAATGGTTGTGACTGTTATACCGATTAAAAGCGCACCCTTAATTTTCTTAACAGTAAGACCAATCATTAAAAAGAGGCCAAAGGCGAAGACTACGACCGGCCAACCAATAAGGTTTCCGTTATCGCCTAAAGTAACAGGTACAGGACCTGTGCCTGTTCGGCGAACAAAGCCCGCATCAACTAAACCGATTAATGCAATAAATAAACCAATACCAACTGAGATAGCGATCTTTAATTGGGTAGGAACTGCTCGGAATACGGCAACTCTAAATCCAGTGAGAACTAGAATTAAAATAATTATTCCTTCAAGGACTACAAGGCCCATGGCATCTGCCCAGCTCATCTTTGATGCAATACCAACGGCAACGAAGGTGTTTAAACCAAGGCCAGTTGCGATTGCAAGTGGGAAGTTAGCAACAACTCCCATGAGGATGGTCATTACTCCCGCGATAAGCGCGGTTGCTGCTGCAACTAGTGCAAGATTTGGGGCATCTCCGCCGCCAATATATTTACCATCGGCATCTTTTGCTAGACCGATGATTAGTGGATTTAGCGCAACTATGTAGGCCATTGTGAAAAATGTGACAACTCCGCCACGGACTTCACGAGCTACGGTTGAGCCACGTTGACTGATTTTAAAGAAGCTATCAAGCATGGTTTTACCCTTCTGTTTTTTTAACATGGTGTTTTCGACATGTTGTTGAATGCAGTCCAACAAACTGAGGGGAGTGGCTCTAACTTAAGGGTTACTGAGAGGTATGGCGGGCCACGACACCTAGAAAGATCGCGACAGATTGACCGATAAACAAGGCGTAGAAGGCGGTTCCCAAACCTAAGGTTCCACCCATTATCGCTCCAATACTTAAGGCTGATACTTCAATGCCCAACCGAACGCGACCTACCCGCACACCGGTTCGATCATGAAGGCCGGTCATTAAGCCATCCCGTGGACCTGCGCCCAAACCACAGGTTAGGTACAAGGCTGAACCTGCCCCGACAAGTGCAGTTCCAATGATCAGATAAAGGATTTGAAAAGAGATCTCATTGGTGGAGGGAAAGAGATACAAGCCCAGTTCAATCGCTGCGGCAATTACTAGGATATTCATTAAGGTGCCGAAGCCTGGTTTTTGTTTCAAAGGTATCCACAGCAATAGAACAATTAAACTGATCAAAAATGTTGCTTCACCAATATTAAATGGCGAGTAATTGGAAACGCCCTCAGCTAAGACTACCCAGGGGGAGTTGCCAAGAGTTGATGAGACAAGCATGGACTCACCAAGGCCGAATACCGTTAATCCAGTAATCAAAATTAAAAATCGATACAGATCATCCTTGGATACACCCAGATCCCATTCATTATCTGCGCGCCAATGGGTTTTTGGAATGGTTTTATGAGGTTTTACTAAGTTTAAGAGCGGGGAAAAGGTAATTCGCACTGTTAAACTATACCCCTGTTTACTTTTGTAACTCATCATGATGGGCAGTGTTAATAAATGGAGTTCACCTACGGCCAATCAATCATTATTGGATTGATACAAGGAGCTACTGAACTATTTCCCATTTCTAGTCTAGGTCACGCAATTTTGATTCCAGCCTGGCTGGGTGGTGGCTTCGCGAAGTTTATGAATGAGGAGAATCAAGCGTATCTGCTAATCACAATAGCCATGCACTTTGCTAGCGCTATCGCCTTGTTTATTGTTTTTCGAAAACGCTGGAGCAATCTTCTTGTCGGAGCTACTAGATCAATCATTAAGCGTGATTTTCAAACTACTCAATTCCGAGTTCTAGGTTACATCGTGATCGCGACTATTCCAGTAGGAGTTTTAGGATTGCTATTTGATGATTACTTCCAAAGTATCTTCGGTAAGCCAAAATTTTCTGCTGCATTCCTTGCGATCAATGGTCTAATTTTGATTGCTGCTGAAAGATTATCTCGTCGCGATATTCCCCATGAGTTTTCAGATTCCGATGCGGAGATCGATCATCGAATTAACGCGAAAACCGCGGTTATGATCGGTTTTGGTCAATCACTAGCCCTGTTTGCTGGCATCAGCAGATTTGGTATAACAATGAGTGCTGGTTTACTTCGAAAATTAAATCACTCTGTTGCCTCTGATTTTGCCTTCTTGATGGCGCTTCCTGTCATCGTCGGTGCATCAATTGTGAAGTTACCAGAGCTGTTCACATCTGAAACCAATACTATTTTAGGAGAGATTCTTGTTGGGTGTGTGGTCTCATTTATTGCAACATATTTCAGTGTTAAGTTTTTGGTACGGTGGTTTAAAACCAAGACCCTTTACCCATTTGCAATTTATTGCCTGGTTGCCGGAGTGCTTTCTTTTATCAGGTTTTATTGATGTTTGTTGGCTTCGGTACGGTTCTAAACATTGTTGCGATTGTGGCAGGTGGTGCGATAGGGGTGGCCCTAGGAAGTAAGTTCAAAGAGGATCTGAAAGAGTTAATAACCCAAGTTTTAGGTTGTGTAACTGTGATCTCGGCAGCTGATGCCATTGCGGCGTACTGGAGTGATGATCTTGTTAATGCTTTACCAACTGGCGCAACAATGTTGGTTTTGATTTTCTCATTACTGCTGGGAGCACTAATTGGGTCCTTGCTCAGGATCGAAGATCGTTTAGAAAGTTTCGGTAATTCATTGCAAAGTAAATTTTCCGGTAAGGGGGAGTCTAATTTTGTCGAAGGTTTTGTCTCCGCATCATTGATATTTGCAATAGGTCCACTGGCAATTCTTGGCAGCATTAGTGATGGTATGCAAACCGGTTTGGATCAATTGGTTTTGAAAAGTACGCTAGATTTTTTCGCAGCAATGGCTTTTGCCGCCACTCTTGGATGGGGAGTAGCGGTTTCGGCGCTGCCCGTTGGTATCTATCAATTTGCATGGACTGGCGTAGGTTTATTCTTAGGCGCCATTTTGGCTGATTATCAGGTATTAGCGATGACAGCAGTAGGTGGGATTTTGTTACTTGGAATTGCTCTGCGTTTATTAAAGTTAAAACAGATTGCAGTGGGCAATTTGTTGCCGGCTATTGCGATAGCGCCAATCCTTGCCTTTATTGCCCACAGCTTTGTCTAAATCTTTGGTTTAAAAACTTTTCGCATCAATCACAAACCGGTACTTCACATCGCTAGCTACAGTCCGATCGTAGGCTTGATTGATATAGGTAGCTTCAATTACCTCTACATCAGAGGTTATGTTTTTCTCACCACAAAAATTTAACATCTCTTGTAGTTGAGCAATGCCACCAATCATTGATCCAGCCAAGGCTCTGCGTTGGCCAAGCAAAGTTCCAGCATTGATTGAGTAAGGTTTTCCAGGAAGGCCGATCACAACCAATGTGCCATCTAATTTCAACATCTGTAGATACGGCTCGAGATCAAGATCAGCAGATACGGTGTTTAGCAATAGATCAAACTTTTTCTCTAGAGCTTGTAGATTTTTAATCTCCTTTGTACTGACAAAGTGATGAGCACCCATTCTCTTGGCATCCGCCTCTTTTTCTGGAGAGTGTGAGAAAACAGTTGTATCCGCTCCCATTGCCACCGCAAATTTCACACCCATATGTCCCAATCCACCCAAGCCAATAATTCCTACCTTTTTCCCAGGTGCAGCTCTCCAATTTTTTAGTGGGGAGTAGAGAGTAATTCCGGCGCACATAAGAGGCGCAACTCCAGGCAGATCTAAATTTTCTGGAACATGTACCGCATAATCTTGGTTGATAACAAATTTATCACTGTACCCACCCATAGCAACGGTTTCACCATCTCGTTCTAAGGTGTTGTAAGTTCCAGTCATACCTTCAACGCAATATTGTTCTAATCCCGCCGTGCAACTGGAGCATTTTCGACAAGAATCAACAAATACCCCGACACCTATGAGCTCTCCAACTTTAAATTTTGAAACATTGCTGCCAATGGCAGTTACGCGACCAACAATTTCATGTCCGGGAACCATGGGAAATATTGCCGCACCCCACTCTTCGCGAGCTTGATGAATATCTGAGTGACAGATTCCTGCGAAGAGAATATCTAGTGCAACATCATTTGGCAGTAGTTCTCGACGATTGAATTCAAATGGCTGTAATTTAGCTTTGGCTGATTGAACTGCGTAACCTTTAACCTTCATTTTGAGCTCATCTCTCTACTTGGCTTCACAATCTATCTTTTATCGATTGTCGAATGCTGGTTTGACACTAATTGTTAAATGGTAGTGATTGTTCGGTAGCGGGGTTGGATACTCTGGAGGTGACATTTCGCATATGGTGCCTTCTACAAAGAACTTCGTAGGAAATATCAGCCTGTGAAGAGACATCGCCAACGACAACCTGTTCACCCTCGGTGACCATCTTTCCATTTATGGTACGAGCATTGTGTGTTGCTCTTGCTCCACACCAGCAAAGCGCCTCTACTTGAAGGGTTTGAACTCGATCTGCTAATTCAACTAAGCGAGCACTTCCAGGAAAAAGTTTGGTACGAAAATCAGCCAAGATACCAAAGGCGTAGACATCGATTCCAAGTCCATCAACAATCCTTGCTAATTGCTCTATTTGTTCTGGTTGGTAGAATTGGGCTTCATCACAGATAACAAAATTAATCTTGCCGCCAATTGATAAACGTTCTACTAGCAATTTATGTAAATCTAAATCAACATCAACCTCTAATGCTTCGGTTTGCAAACCCAATCTTGAAGAGATAATTCCCTTTCCAGCGCGATCTTTGCTGGTGAATATGACCCCGTCACGTCCTCTTGAACGATGGTTATGAACGGTTTGAAGCGCCAAGGTTGATTTGCCACTATCCATAGTTCCGCAGTAATAGATTAATTCAGCCATCTTTTTAACTCTCTAATAACGTGGTGATTGGTAATTGCGGAAAAATTTTGGAGATCTCAGAGCGACCCGATAGACCATCTATTTCTAGTAGAAAAGCTGCTCCTGTCACAGTAAGGCCCACTTTCTGACAGAGCGAGATTGAGGCAATAGCTGTTCCTCCGGTTGCTAACACATCATCAATGACCAAAACTTTACTTCCCTTTGAATAAATGTCTGAGTGAATCTCTAATTGGGCGTAACCATACTCAAGTTGATACTGCTGAGGCACCACCGGACCAGGTAATTTCCCCGACTTTCTAATTGGTAGCACTCCTTTTCCAGCCAATGCTGCTGCGCCAGCGGCAAAGATAAAGCCTCTAGACTCCACGCCTGCAATTAGATCAACCTCGCTTGTTAGCTCTGCGAAGGAGCGGCAGATCTTCGTGAAGGATTGTTGATCAGCAATCAATGGTGTTATGTCTTTAAAAAGGATGCCTGTTTTGGGGAAATCTTTAATTACTCGGATCAAAGTTTTATCTATGGCCAACATGGGATGAACTCTATCTTTTTGCGAAGCAATTCATTATGTAAACGTGTCCGAGAGGGGAGTTGAACCCCTAAGCCCTTGCGGGCACTAACACCTCAAGCTAGCGCGTCTGCCAATTCCGCCACCCGGACCGGTTGAATTACGCAATATTAACCTATTTATAGGATGACAATTAAGAGCCGGTTTGATCCATCTTGTAGGAGAATATATCTATGAGATTAAACGCTGCTCAAATATCAGAGCTAGAGAATGAAACTATTACCTTGTGTCAGGAGTTAATTCGCATTCCCAGCGTAAATCACGGTGAAGGGCAAGGAGATGAGAGCAAGGTTGCAGAGTACATCGCATCAAAACTCGCTGAAGTAGGCATCGAGTATGAGTTGATTGAAACAGCACCAAATCGAGTAAATGTTGTTGCGAAAATTGCTGGTGTTGATCAAAACAGGCCTGGCTTAATCCTTCACGGACATATAGATGTCGTGCCAGCTGATCCCAAGGATTGGTCGGTAGATCCGTTTAGCGGTGAGATAAAGGATGGATTTATCTGGGGTCGCGGTGCGGTTGATATGAAAAATATTGATGCAATGATTTTGGCTTGTGTTCGTTCCTGGAAGAAACACAAGATAACACCACCACGAAATATTTTAATTATCTTCTTTGCCGATGAAGAGGCTTCAGGCACCTTAGGTTCTCGTTGGTTGGTAAAGAACAGGCCGGAATTATTCACTGGTTATAGCCAAGCGGTTTCTGAGGTAGGTGGTTTTTCAGTGACTATTAC
The DNA here is from genome assembly GCA_009702465.1 of Actinomycetota bacterium. Lineage (GTDB taxonomy): Bacteria > Actinomycetota > Actinomycetes > Nanopelagicales > Nanopelagicaceae > Nanopelagicus. The sequence goes on along the minus strand of WLHY01000004.1, from coordinate 13,852 downwards.
TGGAGATCACCGGTTGTACTTAATCGAGGCTGCTCAAAAAGGAATTCTTTGGCTGAAGTTAACAGCCAAAGGCTCGGCCGGCCATGGCTCATTTGTGAATCCAGATAATGCTGTAACTAAGATTTCCGAGGCGGTCGCTCGAATTGGAAATTATCAATGGCCACAACTAGAAACTAAAACTGGAGGGGTGTTCTTCCGTAAAATTGCTGAGTTAACAGGTGAAAAGTACGATCCAAAAAGTTTTGAATCTTTATTAAAACACTTAGGTCCTGCGGTAAAAATGTTGGGAGCGACCATCCAAAACACCGCAAATCCAACGATGCTAGAGGCTGGATACAAAGCTAATGTGATTCCCCAAAGTGCCAGCGCTGTTATTGATGGCCGTTTCCTACCAGGCTTTGAAACAGAGTTATTTGAAACAATCAAGAGACTTGCAGGTGATGATATAGATATTGAATTTATTGTTAAAGATATTGCTCTAGAGGTGGATTTCTCTGGAAAATTAGTTGATGCTATGGCAGCGGCGATTGCAACTGAAGATCCAGAGGGGATTCCAGTTCCTTATTTGATGAGTGGTGGTACCGACAACAAGGCACTTAGTGAGTTGGGTATCACTGGTTATGGATTCAGCCCACTTAAGTTACCAAAGGATTTAGATTTTTTTGCATTATTTCACGGAGTAGATGAACGAGTACCGATTGATGGTTTAAAATTTGGCGTTCGAGTTATGTATGAATTTTTAGAGAATGTGTAATTAAGCCGAAACCTCATTAAGAGCTATACGTACCTGCTCCGGTAGAGTTATCTGTTCAACTGTAAGTATTCCCCGCAATTGTGCGCCAGTCCGAGCGCCAATTAGAGCACTGGTTACGCCAGGTGCATCCCTTACCCAAGATAGTGCAACCTCTAATGGTGAGAAACCTAGCCCTTCAGCGGCGACACAAACCGCTTCAACTATTTTTTTGCTACGGGTAGATAAGTAAGGTTCCACGAAATTGGCAAAGTGTGGGCTGGCGCCACGTGAATCAGATGGAACACCATCTCTGTATTTACCAGTTAATACACCACGTCCCAATGGAGACCAAGCTAGGAAACCTAAGGATAAGGAGCTTGAAGCAGGAATTATCTCCTCTTCAACCTTGCGATTTAGTAAAGAGTACTCATTTTGCACTGATGTGATTGCACTTTTACCAAAAAGTGGATTTTGCAATGTAGCTGACCGCGCAATCTGCCATCCGTTAAAGTTGCAAATTCCAGCGTATCTAACCTTGCCGGAACTGACTGCATAATCAATTGCAGATAGACTTTCTTCTAAGGGTGTTGAACTATCCCATGTATGAATTTGCCATAGATCAATGTGATCAACATTCAATCTATTAAGGGATTTGTCCAAATCAGATATCAATGAGTTTCGAGAATTTGAAATTTTTCGAACACCGTCAACTACGCTGACGCCAGCTTTGGTGGCGATGATTGCATTCTCTCGCTTTATTAATGTCCCAATGAAGCCACCCAAAACACGTTCGGCATCACCATCGCCGTAAACAGAAGCGGTGTCAATTAAATTGCCGCCTGCTTCAATAAAACTTTGTAATTGTTGCGCCGCCTCATTTTCATCGGTATCCCGACCCCAAGTCATGGTTCCTAAACCAAGGCGTGAAACCTCAAGTCCACCTAATCTGCGACCTTCCATAGTGGGCACATTATCAACATTGGCATCCAAAGATCGGTAACCTTGCCAAATGCCACAACTCTACCTATTGCGTCATGCGGAATCAGAGGCAAATGCGAAGGGTGTGCTTGCTGGCAGAGATAATTCAGTGAATTTAACCACCAAGGGGAGGAGAGATAGTCATCGCTTGAATTCACTCCTAGCAAAAATTGAATTTACTTCAATCTACTCCTCGCCGATAACCAGATGCCTGCAAACGATTAAGCCATATCTGGAAAATCATTCAAAAATTGATTTGCAAATCACCGACTCCTTAATTGAGATGGATTATGGCAGCTGGAGTGGAAAGAAACTATCTGACTTAAGTAAGAAAAAAGAGTGGATGTTAATCCAGAGCCAACCAAGTGATTTCACCTTTCCCAACGGTGAAAGTTTTCAGGAGATGCGTAGACGAGTTAAGAAATTTCTGAACTCCCTAATTGATGTAGAGGGCCCGATTTTACTGGTTTCCCACGGTGATGTAATCAAAATGGCGCTATCGATCACCTTAGATCTGCCACTGAATAAATTTCAAAATTTTATGATTTCACCCGCTTCGCTCTCATCGGTAAATTACTCAGAAAGTAGTAAATCAATCATTTCCACTAACCAAAGGGTTGTTGAAAAAGGGTTTATCAGCAGGGCTAGTAGATTCATTCTTGGAGGCGAAAGTGCCTAGAATTATTTATCGTCATCCTTCAGTTGAAAGATTCATCGTCAGCGCTATTGGCGAACCTGGTGAGAGAGAGTTTTTTATACAAGCCAGATCCAGTGAAGGTATGAATACAGTTAAGGTTGAAAAGGAGCAGGTTAGGGCGCTTGTTCTTCGATTTGATGAGATATTGACTGATTTACGAAGAAGCAAAGTTATTGCGATTACCAAGTTGGAGATTGAAAAAGATTTAGATATGGATCCACTCGAACTTCCGATTGAAGCAGATTTTCAAGTAGGAATTGTCGGTATCAAATTAAATGATCTCTTACTTGAACTTACCTTTCAAGCAATATCTAATCAGGATGAATTACTAATCGATGATCTGGACAGCGGACCAGATCTGTTGATTTTAACTTTGGATGTATTAACTATCGCAAGATTCTCGATGCGAGCTAAAACAATTATTGAAGCTGGAAGAAGTACCTGTCCATTTTGTGGATTACCAATGAATGCTTCGGGACATTTATGTCCCCGTGCAAATGGCTATCGTCGATGATGAACGCTATGGATTTAATGGAGAGTGAGGTTGTAGTAACAGGGAGATTAGTTGATGCTTCAAATGCAACCTTATACGGTCATTTGAAAAATAATAAGGATTTGAAGCTCATTTACAAACCAATTGCCGGCGAAAGACCGTTGTGGGATTTCACTAGTGGCAATCTTGCCAGCAGAGAGGTAGCTGCTTATAAGTTCAGTGAGATCTTTGATTTCAATCTTGTACCACCAACTGTTATGCGAGATGGCCCATATGGAAAAGGTATGGTTCAGTTATGGCGAAGTAACTCCCAACCAAGTAATTTGATTGAGATAGGTCAAAGTGATCACCCGGACCTTCGCAAGATAACCTTGTTCGATTGTCTAATTAACAATGCTGATCGAAAGTATGGACATCTGCTGATTCTTGATGATGGCAGAATTCAAGGTTGTGATCATGGAGTTTGTTTTCATATCGAGGATAAGTTACGAAGCGTTTTATGGCAATTTGCCGGTGAATCATTTACCGAATCAGAGATGGAAATTTTGCGAAGAGTAATTTCCCATGACCTGAAAGATGATTTTCACTCTCTCTTACGGGATGATGAAATAAATGCTATTAGAGAACGAGCGATCAGATTATTAAATGAACCTTTCTTTCCGTTGCCCGCGACCGATCGACCATCGATTCCATGGCCGCCGGTATAGAGGTAAATCAAGAGATTATTTGGTGGATTGGAAGTAAGGTTTGCGGGTGAATAGTTGGCCATCGGTAATGTTGCCGAAAGTTAGTTTACAGAATCAACCCTTGAAACTTGTTGATACATTTAAGGCGGAAGTAAAACTCCCTTCAACTCGTTTCTTCAGCCTATATGTTTGCGGTATAACTCCATATGATGCTACCCACTTGGGCCATGCAGCCACTTATTTGGCTTATGATCTGATTAATCGTTATTTAACTCTAAGCCACACCAATATCCACTACACACAAAATATCACCGATGTTGATGATCCATTACTCGAGCGTGCAAACCGCGACGATCTTGATTGGCGTGATCTAGCTTCATCTCAAATTGATTTATTTGTTGAGGATATGAGCTCATTACGGGTATTGCCACCAAATGATTTTGTGAAGGTGACTGATTCAATCGAACTAGTCATTTCTTTCATTGCAAGATTGAAAGAGAAAGATTGCGTGTATCAAGTAGGAGCAGATCTTTACTTTGATGTTAAGCCGTCATTAGTTGAGCTGTCAATCAGTGAAGAGGAAGCGATAAGTATTTTTGCGCAAAGAGGAGGGGACCCTGATCGGATTGGTAAGAGAGATCCACTCGATCCATTGTTATGGCTAGGCAATAAAGCTGGCGAACCTGGTTGGGATTCACCCTTTGGTTTCGGCAGACCAGGATGGCATGTTGAATGCACCGCGATTGCGTTGGAGTACTTAGACCGAGAGAGTATTGATTTTGTTATTGATTTACAGGGTGGGGGAGAGGATTTAATCTTCCCCCATCACTTCATGAGCGCTGCGTTGATTAAAGCGGTTACGTCGCGCAATTACTCAAAATTTTATGTGCACACTGGAATGATGGGTTACCAGGGCCAGAAGATGAGTAAATCAAAGGGTAATTTAGTTTTTGTTTCAAAATTATTGAAAGATGGCGTGGATCCAATGGTTATTAGATGGGCGCTCATGATCGATCATTACCAAAGTTATCGTGAATGGAGCAGTGATCTACTACTTCGGGCAACAACTGAGGTTGCTTTAATTAGGCAGGCATTGTCTAAATCAGAGGTTTATCCGGTAGCAGGACACATATCGGAGTTAATAGCAGTCTTATCCAACAATCTTGATACCCCAAGGGCTTTATCAATCATCTTGAAATGGGCACAGCAATCATTAGATGGTGAAAATTCTCACCTTCTGGTAAATGAGTCTGGTGAGATGTCACGTACTTTAGATGCTTTGCTCGGGTTAGCCCTTTAGTAATTAAGCTGATCAATAGGGCGTTGATGCGCATCTAAGGTAAAGTTAAGCAATGGTTACCCTGCGCGAGTATTTAAAGCAACATGTTTTGGTTGCCGATGGTGCGATGGGAACGATGTTGCAAGCGGCCAATCCCTCACTAGATGATTTTCAGAACTTCGAGAGCTGTAATGAGATTCTCAATGTTACAAGGCCGGATATTGTTGAATCAGTTCATGAGGCTTATTTTAAAGTTGGCGTTGATGCAATCGAAACAAATACATTTGGGGCAAATTTTGCAAATTTAGCCGAGTATGGAATCGAAGAACGAATCTATGAGTTATCTCTTGCTGGAGCTCAGATTGCCAGAAAAGTTGCTGATAAGTACTCGACAGAGTTAAAGCCTAAATGGGTACTTGGTTCGATGGGACCAGGTACAAGATTGCCTACCCTTGGGCATACTACTTACGATCATTTGAAGAAGGCTTATGCAGCAAATGCGAAAGGATTAATTGAAGGTGGGGCCGACGCACTACTAATCGAAACCGCACAGGATTTGTTACAGGCAAAGGCGGCTATAAACGGGGCACGTGAAGCGATCGCCGAATTCAACAAGGCAGATCAGCCCTCTCGTAAAAAAGACATTTTGGTAATAGCACAGGTAACTGTTGAAACAAATGGAACGATGTTGTTAGGGTCAGAGATCGGTGCTGCACTAAATGCATTAGAACCTTTGAAGATTGACTTAATTGGTTTGAATTGCGCGACAGGTCCACTAGAGATGAGTGAGCATCTTCGGACTTTAAGCATAAGTTCAGATATTGGTATATCTGTTATGCCAAATGCTGGTTTACCAGTTTTGGTAGATGGGGGCGCTCATTACCCATTATCACCTAAAGAGTTAGCGGCATCACTACTTAACTTTGCAAAGGATTATCAGGTTCAGATCGTTGGTGGATGTTGTGGAACCACGCCAGAGCACCTGGCAGAGGTCGTAAAAACTCTTAGTGGGTATCAGGTATCAAAGCGCAAGGTAGATATCGAATCAGGTGCCTCATCTTTGTATCAATTTGTTCCCTTTAGACAACAAAATACCTACCTAGCGATTGGTGAGAAAACTAATGCCAATGGTTCAAAAGCTTTTCGTGATGCATTGCTTAATAATGATTGGCAAAGTTGTGTGGAGATTGCGCGTGATCAGATAAGAGATGGTGCACACATGCTCGATCTCTCAGTTGATTATGTTGGGCGTGATGGTGTTGCAGATATGCAAGAGCTGGCCCATAGATTTGCAACATCTTCAACACTACCAATTGTCATTGATTCCACCGAACCAGCGGTGATTGAAGCGGGTCTAAAGCAATTAGGGGGCCGCTCTGTAATTAACTCAGTTAATTTCGAGGATGGGGATGGCCCTAACTCAAGGTATATGAAAATTATGCCGCTGGTAGTTGAACATGGTGCATCTGTAATTGCTTTGACCATAGATGAAGAGGGTCAAGCACGGGATTGCGATTGGAAGATGAAGGTTTCCCGTCGATTAATCAAGGATCTTACCGAAAATTGGGGGTTGGAAGCTGGCGACATCATTATTGATATGTTGACCTTTCCAATTGCCACCGGTCAAGAAGAGACAAGACGTGATGGAATTGAAACCTTAAATGCAATTGCACAGTTAAAGAAGGAGCATCCTAAAGTTCAAACTACTTTAGGAGTTTCCAATATTTCATTTGGCTTAAACCCTGCTGCTCGAATTGTTTTGAACTCCGTATTTCTCTCTGAAGCGGTAAAGAATGGTCTGGATTCAGCAATTGTTCATCCATCAAAGATCATGCCGATCCATAAAATAAATGAAGAGCAGTTAAAAGTTGCGCTGGATTTAATCTATGACAGACGGCAATACGCCGAAGATGGTGAATTACTTTACGATCCACTAACGAAATTACTAGAGGTCTTTTCAGGTGTTGAAATCACCTCTTCAAAGGAGAGCCGAGCGGCAGATCTTGCAGCGCTTCCTTTGCTTGAAAGATTGCAACGACGAATTATTGATGGTGAGAAGGTTGGCTTAGAAGATGATCTTAAACAAGCGCTAGGTGAAAAACACACTGCGCTATCCCTTATTAATGATCATTTGTTGCTGGGGATGAAAACGGTCGGAGAGTTGTTTGGTAAGGGTGAAATGCAGTTGCCATTCGTGCTTCAGTCAGCTGAAGTAATGAAGAGTGCTGTGGCTATTTTGGAGCCTTTTATCGAGAAAACAGATGATCAGGGTAGGGGCAAAATTTTGTTGGCGACAGTTAAAGGCGATGTTCACGACATTGGCAAAAATTTGGTGGATATTATTTTATCGAACAATGGCTACGAAACAGTTAACATCGGAATTAAGCAAACTGTAAATCAGATAATTGATGCTGCACAAGCTAATGATGTTGATGTTATTGGCATGAGTGGTCTATTAGTTAAATCAACGGTGATCATGAAGGAGAATCTTGCTGAGATTGAGTTAAGGGGTTTGGCGAAAAAATGGCCGGTAGTTTTAGGTGGAGCAGCATTAACTCGTTCATTTGTTGAACAAGATTTAGCGGATAATTACGCGGGCACAGTTCGCTATGCCAAAGATGCATTTGAAGGTTTAAGGCTGATGGATACTTTTATGGGAATTAAGAAGGGAGTTCCAGGCGTTGAACTGCCACCTCTAAAGAAACGGGTAACTCCTTCTAGAAAACCGGTTTCTCACATGGAAATAGATACAAAGAGAAGTGATGTTCAGGATAAGAATGTAATCCCAAAACCTCCATTTTTTGGCTCGCGAGTTGTAAAGGGAGTTGCATTAAATCATTATGCAACGATGATTGATGAGCGTGCATTGTTCCTTGGTCAATGGGGATTAAAAAGCCAGGAGTATTCAAAGATGGTAGAAGAGGAGGGTCGCCCGCGGCTACGTGCGCTTCTCAATGATATTCAATCAAATGGTTGGTTAAATGCAGCGGTTACATATGGATACTTTCCATGTTACAGCGAAGGGAATGATCTCGTTGTGTTGCATCATGAGGGCGACCAAGTAGGTCAAGAGCGAACTCGGTTTACCTTCCCAAGACAATCAAGGGATAGAAGGTTGTGTTTGGCAGATTTCTTCAGAAGCAAGGAGAGTGGAGAGATTGATGTGGTCTCCTTTCAGATTGTCACTATGGGTCAATCGGTCTCCGATGCAATTACCGATTTATTTAGCAAAAACTTATACCGAGAGTATTTAGAGTTACATGGCTTATCTGTGCAATTGACCGAAGCTTTAACTGAGATGTGGCATGCCAGAACACGTTTAGAGCTTGGTTTTGCCGATGAGGATAATCCTGATTTTAATGAGATTCTAAACCAAGGGTACCGAGGATCTAGATACTCCTTTGGTTATCCAGCCTGTCCTGATTTAGCACAACAGGTTGCGCTAATGGAGTTATTAGAGCCGGAAAAAATTGGAGTTGAAATATCTGAAGAGTTTCAATTACATCCCGAGCAATCAACATCATCCATAGTGTTGCATCATCCTGAAGCGAAATACTTCAACGCTTCATGAGTGCAATTCTCTTTGATATGGATGGCACGCTGGTTGATTCAGAACCGCTGTGGTTAGAGGCGGAACGTGAGGTTATGGAATCGGTTGGGGCTTCTTGGAGTGCGCAAGATCAATTATCTTGCTTAGGTGGGCCTAGAGAGCGTACCGAAAAAATTATGCAGGAGCGATCAAATAATGTTAAACCTTATGGCTACTTCGGCGATCAACTGGATATCTTAATGCTCGAAAAACTGGCAACTCAATTACAGGTTTTGCCAAACGCCATCGACCTAATAAATGAGTGCAGAAATTTTGGGTTAAAGATTGCACTTGTAACAGCTAGTGGTGGGCAATTAATGCGAACCGTACTTACTCATTTTCCCATCAATTTTTTTGATATCACTATTTCAGCAGATGATGTAGAGAAATCCAAACCGGATCCGGCACCATACTTGTTAGCGGCGGAGCGCTTAAGTGTGGAAATACAAGATTGTGTTGTTGTAGAGGATTCTATTACCGGTGTAACTGCTGGACTCAGTTCAGGGGCACAAGTGATTGGAATACCGCATTTGGTCACCTTGTCAGATCATAAAAATTTACGAATCGTGGACAAACTATCGGATATATCAATTAAGAATCTTCTTGATTGGTATCCATTTCTCAATCAGAATAAGGTACGTAATCATGGTTGATCGCACCTTTAAGTACGGGGATCGAGTTCAATTTACAGATCCAAAGGGAAAGTTGTATTCAATAACCTTGGTCGCTGGCGGAGAGTGGCACACACATAAAGGTTGGCTGAAGCATGATGAGATTGTTGGAAAACCAGAGGGAAGCATCTTCGTAACTAATGGCGATTTAAAGTTTCAAGCTTTCCGCCCATTATTCGGCGATTACGTTTTGTCGATGCCACGTGGGGCAACCATTATTTATCCAAAAGACTTAGCGATGATTTTAGGTGTAGCTGATATCAAACCAGGAGTACGTGTACTTGAATCTGGAGTTGGTTCAGGAGCTCTGACATTAGCGTTACTTCGTGCAATTGGAGAGAGTGGATCTTTGCAATCTGTTGAAATCAGAGATGATTTTGCCCAAATTTCCAAGAGTAATGTAGTGAATTACTTTGGTTCAGAACCTAAAAATTGGGAGCTAGTTGTCGGAGCTTTTCAGGAGCAACGGTATGAAGCAAATTGGGATCGAGTTGTATTAGATATGTTATCGCCTTGGGAGTGCGTTCAAACTGCAGCTGATGCGCTGGTGCCAGGAGGAGTGATTCTTGCCTATGTTGCAACAACAACTCAATTATCAAAGTTTGCAGAAGCATTAAAAGAGAGTGATTTGTTTACGGAACCGGAGAGCACTGAAAGTATTGTGCGCGGTTGGCATCATGAAGGGCTAGCGGTAAGACCTCAACATAGAATGATTGGACATACAGGTTTTCTAACAGTTGCAAGAAGAATGGCACCTGGTGTCTCTGTATTGCAACGCCGTAGACGCCCATCTAAGGGTAGCTACGGCGTTCTTGAATAGTTTTTTTAAGAAACCTTTATCAGGTCGACCACAAAGACCAAAGTTTCATTTGGTGCGATTGGACCATTTCCTATATCCCTATATCCAAGTGCAGGTGGAACAATTAACAATCTACGCCCGCCCTCCTTCATACCTGGAATTCCTTCTTGCCAGCCAGGAATTACTCCACTGAGTGCGAAAGTTGCTGTCTGGTTAGAACGCCAGGATGATTCAACTAAAACACTGTTGCTATATGACATTAAGGCGTAATGAACTTCTAGGGTTGAGCCAGCATTAGCTGTGGCTCCAGTTCCCACTATTACATCTTTGATTTGCAAGGAATCAGGCGCGGCTCCAATTAACTCACCGATACTTGGTTCTTCACCAGCATTTGCGGTTACAGAGGGAAGTTCAAATGTTCCCATCTTATCTCCAGGTGTTTGCTCGCTGGTTGCTTGCCCACCAGTCATGGAATCCAAACCGCCATCGGTTGAACAGGAGGTGAGGAGCGCCAGGATTATTAATGTGGAAAGTATCTTTTTCATTGAGTTTATCTCTTTTCTAATCACAACGCAGTCTATCAAAGGGATGAAAAATGGATAATCTACGGTTATGAGTTCGGAGAAAACTGAAAGGCTGATCAACCTTACGTTAGGTCTGCTCGCAAGTAAGCGATACTTAACCAAAAATGAGATTTTTCGCACTATCGCTGGGTACTCAGGTACTCCCGAAAGTATGGAGAGAATGTTTGAACGTGATAAGGATGAATTACGTAGTGCTGGCATAATCATTGAGGTAGGTGGAATAGATCCATTGTTTGAGGATGAACAAGGCTATTTGATTCGAAGCTCGCAAATTCAGATTCAACCCAATGATTTTTCAAAGGCGGAGCTGATCCTTATGGTTCTAGCAGCTAATTACTGGTCGCAATCAAACTTGGATGATTCAGCGAAGAATGCCCTTTTAAAAATCGCATCAATTGATTCAGGAGTCACGGAACAGATTGACTCAAATAATGGGCAATTGCTGGTGCAGAACTTCAATCATGAATCTTCACAAATAAGATCCTTAATTAGTGCGATCAATTCTCGTCGTTACATTAAATTCACCTATAAATCCTTGGATCGGTTGGTTGCTCCGATTAAGTTAGAGAACATCCAAGGGTTTTGGTACCTGTCTGGCATGGAGGACAGGTGGATGAAGAGGTTTAAGGTTATTAGATTTGAATCATCTGTCATTATTCTTACGAACACTGAGCCCTTTGACAAGGATCAAATGATGAAAGATTCTACGTTTGCAGATAATTCCGAGATGAGTCTTCAAAAGTTACAGGCCTTCATCCGAATTGGTAAATGCAATAATCTTCGAAAAAATGGGTTGGTTAAACCACATGATGGTGAGTGGGAGAGTCTTGAATTAGATTTCACAGATCAAGAGCAGATGATCAGAGATTTACTTTGGAATGGTGATGATGTTCAGGTTATCGCACCAACTACCTTGAAGAGCGAGCTACTTGATCGATTGCAGAGGCTAATTTAATGAGTGAATCCGCTGTAGATCGAGTTTCGCGGGCGCTTGATCTGGTTCCATTTATTCTCGAGAATCCAGGTATTGAAATCTCCTCTCTTGCCAAAAAATTTAAGATTAATGAGAAACAGGTGCTTGCTGATCTTGAACTTATATTTCTTTGTGGTTTGCCAGGCTACACACCTTATGAATTGATTGATTTAACCTTTGAGGATGGGTTGGTAACGGTGATCGATCCCCAAGTTCTAGATAAGCCTCGACTGTTTAATGAGATTGAGGCGGTCGTGCTCGTTCTTGGGCTTTCCATAATGAAGAATGTGATCAATGATTCTAAAAGATTAGAAAGTATAAATAATTTGCAGGAGAAAATTGCGGCGAAGTTCTCCGCAATCGAAAATATCTCTTTTACAACTAGCAGCAAACCAAAATTTTATGATCTAGTAAGTGAAGCGATGAGTAGTAGGCGATCTATTAATTTGACCTACAGCTCGATTTCTCGAGATGAGATCACACAGAGATTTGTGGCTCCAAGGAGTATTTATCTGGCACAAGGAAATTTTTATTTTGTTGCTTTGGATCGAAAGAGTAATCAGGAACGTCATTTTCGCATGGATCTCATAATAGATTGTGAGTTATCAGATGATCCTGGTAGCGAAGAACAAACAATTAGTGAAGATGCAAATCTATTCGACTTCAGAATCAACACAAGAAACAAGTACTTAACTGAAAGGTATAGCGAATTATTCACGGACATATCTCAGCAAGGGGATTCATATCATGCACGAGGTAGGATGAATAACCGTGAGTGGTTAAAACGATTGGTCATTAGCAACGCGCCAGATATCGAACTTTTCGAACCGGCAGACTTAAAAAAGGAGATAGAAGAGCGAGCCCTAAGGATTCTTGCCCTATATCAATAATTCAATCGCGGCAGCGGTATAGCGACTTTGGGGTAGGATTAGGGTATGAACTCATTCGCACCTTGGCATATCGTTGTTTTGTTAATCGTTGTTTTGGTTTTGTTTGGCTCTAAAAAATTGCCAGATTCTGCTCGATCACTAGGACGATCACTTCGAATTTTTAAAAGTGAGATGAAAGAGTTGAATAACGATGATAAAAAAGATAAAGACGGCGACTCATCCACTGATAAATAATCAATAAGAGTTTCTGAATCCATGCGAAAGATGCGTAGTGGGTCGATGCCTCTTCTAGAGCATGTTAAAGAGTTTCGTAATCGTTTTCTAAAATCTTTGTTAGCTGCTTCAATAGCAGCAATTGTTGGATGGATCTTTTACGATCCCATTATCAGGCAATTAGCCGCTCCATTTTGTTCCCTTGGTCAATCTCAATCACAAGAGCATTGCGGTGATCTTTACATAAATGGGTTAATCGGTCCATTTACCCTTCGATTAAAGGTTGCCTTTATCTCCGGAATTTTATTGTCGGCACCAGTTTGGCTCTATCAAATTTGGGCCTTTATCACTCCTGCCTTGCATAAAAAGGAGCGTCGCTTCGCGATATTTTTTGTCACTGCAGCCACTCCGTTATTCACCTTGGGCGCAACCTGCGCATACTTAATTTTGCCGCATGCAGTAAAGATTTTGCTGGGGTTCACTCCGAGTGATTTGGGAAATCTCATTAGATTTGATGAGTACTTAGATTTCGTTATGAGATTGATTCTGCTGTTCGGAGTGGCTTTTGTCCTCCCACTTCTCTTGCTCTCATTAAATATTCTGGGTTTGATCAGTGGCCGATCACTGCTCAAACCTTGGCGGATCGCGGTCTTTTTAATATTTCTTTTTACTGCAGCATTCACCCCAACGCCAGATCCCATAACAATGACAGTACTAGCCATCCCACTTTGTATTCTGTACTTCGCAGCCGGCATAATCGCCCTTTTTATAGATAAACGTAGATCGAAGAGATCAGTTGACCATTCACTTAAGGTGGCGCCAATAGATCCTGCGCAACCAATCTAATGTGGTTATTGGTTCTAAATCAAAATGCGGGCAAGGGTGATGGTTTATCTCGTTTAGCTAAATTTGAAGCTATTTGCCAGGCAAACAATATTGCCTTTCAAAGAGTTTCTGAAGCAGATGTCGTTGAAACAAAGGATCGTATCAAAACGGCTTTACGTGAGAGTTCTATCTCAGTAGTTATTGCTTTCGGTGGGGATGGATTGGTTTCAATTTGTTTACAAGCCATTGCGACGAGGCAGATTGGTTTAATGGTAGTGCCCGCTGGAACAGGAAATGATTTTGCAAGAGGTATTGGCGTTCTTGGAAAATCTGAGCAAGAGATTTTTGATCTGATTACGAAGAATCAGGCCAGGCAAATAGATGCGGCAAAAGCTAGGTACTCCAGCGGCGAAAAATGGTATTTGCAAATTATGAGTACTGG
>WLHY01000039.1 GCA_009702465.1 Actinomycetota bacterium | reverse complement strand
TTCAGCAATGGAGTTAATCAAGCGTTATGTAGATTCATGGCATTTAGTAGGGCTGGGAAGTTCAGCTGCGGTACCCACCTGGCTGCCATTAGTTGCGATCTCCTCAATTGTTACCCTAGGAAATCCACAAACATTTTTATCCTTAATCTCCTTCCTAGCACCCACCTTATGCTTCATAATCTTTTATCGAGTTTCTATCAACTTTAAATTACAACGGTACTCAGCATTTACCGCCGCTCTTCTTTACGCATTCTCACCTGTGGTTTTAACCTCGATTAACCAAGGCAGGATTGGCACATTAGCGATCGCGCTGATTCTACCAATTCTCTTCAACCTATTTACTAAAAACTCATCACTATCAGAGTTATCACTTCGTAGGTTAGCTAGCATCTCATTGGTAGCTGGAATCGCTGTCGCCTTCTCGCCATTATTTGCAATTGGCTGGCTTATCTTTAATTTGTACCTGCTATTGAAGTTTTACTATTCAGATTCGCTAAATTGGAAGAGCACAAATGGATCGGAGATCATAAAAAATTTAAGTAACCCAAAGATTAAAAAGCAGCTAGTTTTACTCATTGCACCAATTGCTATGAATATTCCCTGGGCCTTCTCCTTTATATTTCACCCAATTCGAGGCTTAGTTGAACCTGGATTATCTCTGGCTAGCTCTGGCTTCTTTTCAATTTTAAGCTTTAATCCAGGGGGAGTTTCATCTCCGGTGTGGTACCTAATCTCACCATTTGCCTTATTCCTTTTGATCTCACTGATAACGCCAAACCATCGAGATCTTGGATTACTTGGCATCATTACAATTTTCTTCGCCGCCACTTTATCTACTTACTACATTGAAGGAAATGGCAGTGCTGCTCAGCGAATTTGGACCGGTCCGTTAATAATCTTTGCCCAATTATTATCATTGCTCGCAGCATTCTCCTTATTTGAAAGGTTGCTACCAATATTACGCAGCAAGAATATTGGATACCAACATTTTCTAAGCTCAGTAACAGCGGTGATAACTGCTCTTGGATTATTTGTATTTCCGATCTGGGCTGCAACTATTGGTGCTAACTCCTTAGTCAGAGCAAATCAAGAGCTGGTTATTCCAGCCTTCATTACCGATTTAGCAGGAACCGGTGATAAACCCAAAACTTTGGTAATGCGAAAAGATGTAGAACAGCTGCAGTACTTCATCACTCGAGGCGGGGATCTTCAACTTGGCGACCCAGATATGTCCTCTAGTACACCTGCACCAGTCAAGCAGGCGATCTCAGATTTAGTTGGCGGTACTGGAACAAGTAGTAGTGCAATCCTTGGCCAATATGGAGTGCAATATATTTTTATTAAGAATCCAGCCGATGTCGCATTAATCAGAACTATAGATGGCATTGGCGGATTTACTCGATCCTCTGAAACTAAGGATGGCGTAGTTTGGAAGGTAAATAATGCAAATGCCCGAGTCACATTATTAGATGACAAAGGACAGAGATTTTCACTGGCCATTGATGAAAACTCTTCGACTGCATATGTTGCTAAACCAGGCACTATTTTGTTAGCTGAAAAGTATGACCAAGCTTGGAAATTACTGCTAGATGGCAGAAGCATTACCTTAGGTAAATCAGAGTTTGGTGTACCGGCATTTGTAATTGATATGCCAGGGGAGATCTCTTTAACTCATGATGGAACGGCAAGACGTGGCTGGGTCTCACTGCAGTTAATCTCACTTCTAACTCTGATTGTTCTAGCGCTGCCAGCAGGAAGAAAGCGCAAAGAAGTTCCACTTGAGGAGCTGGTCTGATGAGAAATTTACAAATCAATAAAAAGTATTTAGCGATAATAGTTGCGCTAATTGCACTCTCATTAATCGCTTATGTGGCACCAAGTCGCAATGAACAGGTAAAGATCACATACTCCTATCCAGCAACTGTTTGCCCAGCTAGTTACAACAAAGCGCCAGCTATTGCGGCACTACCAAATTCAAAGATTGGCAGAAGAGTAATTGAAGGAAAGAGTCAGAAGTTTTCAACAAAGAGTGCAAGTGCTATCGCCCTTGGTAGCGCATCACTTTTGGTAGATGGCAATCCTGGTACCTCGCTAACCTTTTCAAATAATGGCTGGAAGGCGGTTGTGCCTTGTTCAGTAAGTAATGGTGAGCAATGGTTTGTTGGTGGATCTGGCGCACTAACCAGTAAATCAATTCTCTCTATTGTAAATAGTGGCTTCAGTGAATCATCAGTTGAAGTTGAGATCTTTACACCAACTGGTCCAATTGAAGTAAAGCCGGTCACGATCTCATCAAACTCAACAAAAAATATCTCAATTGATTCTTTAGCGCCAGGCGAGGACTCACTAGTTATTGCGGTTAAAACCAAATCTGGTCGAGTTAGCTCATTTCTGTTTGATGATCGCAAGCGAGGATTACGATCATTAGGAGCGGATTTTGTGGCACCAGTAGGTGCGCCAACAAAACTTCTAACTATTCCAGCAATCTCTGGATTGCGCGGCAAAATGGCTACCGCTTCTAACTCATCGACGCACTCGCTTCGACTAATGGTGCCCGGTACTATCGATGCAAATGTCGAGGTTTCAATAAACTCAAATGATGGAAACTTTGTGCCAGTTGGATTGGCAGAGCTAGAGGTTAAGAGTCAACGAGTATTAAACATTCCACTTACATTTGCGCCGGCGAAAGAGGCCTTTTCCATTATTGTTAAATCAGATCAGCCAATCCTTGGATCTGTATTAAGTACATACACAATTGGCAGAAGTGGTGAAATTGCTTGGGCTACCGGAGTTGATGAGCTATCCCGTTTAACTATGAATTTAACTGGATCAAAACCTTTAGTAGCTTTTTCTGGCGCAAATATTAATGTCACTATTGATGCCGTTGGCACTAATGGCAAGAAGTACAAAGTAGATGTTAAGGGCAGTAACTTTGCGATTTGGCAGGCGCCGATTGGATTAAATCGAATTCAATTTGTATCCCGAAGCAAGGGAACAACCGGTGGAATTATTTTGCAGCCAGAGGGTGTGGGCATAGGAAGTAGTTATATCCCCCTGAATACCGGGGCCAACCTGGAAAGCGCTTCTGAACCAATTTCTGATGCGGATGTAATTTCTCGGGGCTAAATCCCAACTTTTCTATCATTAAGCCATTAACCTGTTGATATGAAAAGGTTAACTGGTAGAAGTTGCTCTCGGGCTAGCTGCACCAATTCAGCAATTAAAACCTTAACCTACGTTTACTCAGATTCGACAGCTGTACTTGGTCCACTGGCTACTTATGCCGAACCACATAATTATGATTTGTGTTTAGCTCATAGCGAGCGATTAACTGTTCCAGTTGGTTGGAATGTAATTAAGCAAGAGGCAGCGATACAGCAACAAGGACCATCAGATGATGATCTAATGGCGATTGCAAATGCGGTTCGAGAGGTAGCCAACCTAGATTTGAATAAAGGCACCATGCAGCCAGAGCTAGGAAGACGTGGTCATCTGCGAGCATTACCCTCAAATTAATAATTTAACAATTTACATTTAAGATACTTACATGCTCGGGAAAATCATCAAGGCTTATGACATCCGTGGTTTGGTTGATAAAGAGGTAACCCCAGATTTCTCCTTCGCCCTTGGTGTTGCATTCGCCCGCTTTCTAGAGATTGAACGAGAGCCAGCCACCATTGTGGTTGGTGAAGATATGCGCCCATCCTCGCCATTACTTGCAGATGCGTTTTCAGATGGTGCAAATAGTCAAGGGATGGATGTAATCAGAATTGGATTGGCATCTACCGACATGTTGTACTTTGCATCGGGCAAATTAAATTTACCAGGCATCATGTTTACTGCAAGTCATAATCCCGCTCAATACAATGGCATGAAATTGTGTAAATCTGGCGCAGTCCCTATTGGTCAAGAATCTGGCTTATTACAAATTAGAAAATTTATTGAAGATGGCGCACCAATGATTAATCGACCAGTTGGAATGAGCCGCCAGCAAGATTTATTGAGTGAGTATGTGGATTACCTGCTTGGCTCTTTTCCAGATGGTACTTTCCAAAAACGAAAATTAAAGGTTGTGATTGATGCCGGAAATGGAATGGCTGGATTTACCGCACCTGCAGTGATGGCAAAGCTAAAGGTAGATCTAACACCAATGTACTTCGAGTTAGATGGCACATTTCCAAATCATGAAGCAAACCCAATCGAACCTGCGAACTTAATTGCTTTACAAAAACGGGTAAAGAAAGAGGGCGCAGATATTGGATTGGCCTTTGATGGCGATGCAGATAGATGTTTCTTAATTGATGAGAATGGTGCGTTAGTAAATCCATCAGCTCTAACATCTTTAATTGCGGTCCGTGAATTAAAGGCAAAGGCTGGATCAACCATTATTTATAATTTAATCTCATCTAAAGCAGTCCCCGAGGTAATCGCAGAAAATGGTGGGGTGGCGCTGCGCAGTCGAGTTGGGCACTCATACATTAAAAAATTAATGGCAGAGTCTGGCGCAATATTTGGCGGAGAACACAGTGGTCACTTCTACTTTGCAAACTTCTGGCGAGCCGACTCTGGCATGTTAGCTGCGCTCTATGCCCTAGCTGAATTAATGGCAACCAAGAAGCCGCTCTCTGAATTACTTGCTCCATACAATCGCTACTTTTCCAGTGGCGAGATAAATAGTGAGGTTAAAGATTTACCAGCTGCGATTGCAAGAGTGCGTGCTGCTTATCAAGATCAAACTGAGATTGATGAGTTAGATGGCCTGACCTTTACCGCCGATACCTGGTGGTTTAATCTGCGAGCATCAAATACCGAGCCATTACTTCGATTAAATGTTGAGGCCAATACGCAAGCGCAGATGAAGAAGATTCGCGAAGCGGTACTTGCAGTTATAAAAACTCGATAACCCCGCCCATTCAGGGTATCTTTGCCCTCTGGTTACCTACATAGTGAGCCCACTAGCCTCGGTAATAATTAAGAAAACAGACATAAGCAAATAACTTAATTAGGAGCGAAAATGAGCACCACTACTGCAATAAATAATGATGTAGCAAATCTATCCCTAGCTGCAGAAGGTAAGAAGAGAATTGAATGGGCTGGCCGAAATATGCCAGTGTTAAATCAAATTAAAGAGCGGTTTGCCAAAGAGCGACCATTTGCCGGAGTTCGTATTGCAGCTTGTATGCATGTTACAACTGAGACTGCAAACTTAATGTTGGCATTAAAAGCAGGCGGTGCTGAATTAGCATTATGCGCATCCAATCCACTTTCAACACAGGATGACACTGCAGCAGCTCTTGTTAAAGAGTTCGGAATCTCTGTCTACGCCCGTAACGCAGTTGATCGCGATGGGTATTACAAACATTTAAATGCGGCATTAGATATCAAACCACAATTTGTATTTGATGATGGTTGTGACCTGGTAAATGTTTTGCACACAACACGCACCGAGTTATTAGATGGCGTAATCGCTGGCTGCGAGGAGACAACTACTGGTGTTATTCGCCTAAGCCAAATGGCTAAGGATGGTGCACTTAAATTCCCAATGATCGCGGTTAATGACACCGACACTAAACACATGTTTGATAACCGTTACGGAACTGGTCAATCTACATTTGATGCAATTTTCCGTGCTACAAATACTTTAGTAGCGGGCAAGATTGTTGTAGTTGCCGGCTTTGGTTACTGCGGTAAGGGTGTTGCCGAGCGAGCAAAAGGTCTAGGCGCTGAAGTAATTGTTACTGAGATTGATCCAACAAAAGCTTTAGATGCGATGATGCAAGGATTCCGAGTAATGCCAATGACAAAGGCGGCGGCAATTGGCGATATCTTCATTACAGTTACTGGTAACCGTGATGTACTGCGTGATGAGCACTTCAAGCAGATGAAGGATGGCGCAATTTTGGCTAACTCAGGACACTTTGATATCGAGATTGATGTTGCCTGGTTAGAGAAGAATGCAAAGAACAAAAATGCAAAGATGCGCTTTCAAACAGATGAGTATGAGATGAAAGATGGCCGCCGTATTCTGTTAATCGCAGAGGGTCGCCTTGCAAATCTAGGAGCTGCTGAAGGCCACCCAGCATCGGTAATGGATATGTCATTCTCTGACCAAGCCTTAACCGCTGAGTGGTTATTAAAGGTTGGTAAATCATTAGCTGCTGGCCTACACAATGTGCCAACAGAGATTGATAAAAATGTTGCAACTCTAAAGCTAGCTAGCATGGGCGCAGAGCTTGATCAATTAACACCAGCACAAGAGCTTTACCTAAACTCTTGGGAACACGGTTCATAAATGCCATTAGTCATGGTCGTTGATGACGACCAAGACTTAGCTGAAATGCTCAGCATCGTTTTAAACGGTGCTGGCATGGAGGTGGATTTAGTTGCACGTGGTGATGAAGTAATTGAGGTTTTTACGGCGAATCCGCCAGATTTAGTTTTACTAGATGTAATGCTTCCCGGTTTAGATGGAATTGAAGTTTGTAAATTAATTCGTGAAATATCGATGGTGCCAATTGTGATGTTGACGGCAAAGGGTGACACTCACGATGTGGTGTTAGGGCTAGAAGCTGGCGCTGATGATTACATGGTCAAGCCATATAAAAATCAGGAGTTAATTGCAAGAATAAAAACTAGATTGCGCAGAACATCAAAGGTGGGCACATTAAAAATTGGTGACATAGTTATTGATCAAATGGAGCATACAATCTCTCGGAATGATAAGCAGATTCCATTAACCAGACTTGAGTTTGATCTTTTAGTAGCTCTTGCAAAGGAGCCCGGCCGAGTATTTACTCGAGAGGCCTTACTTAGTGAAGTTTGGGGCTACCAGCATGCAGCTGATACGAGATTAGTAAATGTTCATGTCCAACGATTGCGCAGCAAGATCGAGGCTGATGCAGAGAATCCAGAGTTGGTACAAACAGTTCGTGGCGTTGGTTATAAAGCAGGACCGGTCAGGAGTTAGGTTTAACCATGTTATTGGCAAAGCCAAAGATTAAACAATCCCTTGGCCTTCGAGTTCTAGTTATAAATATTTCCTTTGCCTTATTGGCGGTAACAATTATCGGAGTCAGCGTCTACTCTCGTGTATCTACAACTGTAATTAATGAAAAAATTGCGATTTCCAAAATCGAAACCCGAAGCGCCTTATCCCTTACGCAAGGACATTTCAATATCTCTCGCTTTCAAGATGATACAGAGGTACGCAGAGTTGTAACTGATTTTATTACCTCAGTTCGTGAAGATGGATTGCTATCTGGTCGCGATACTGTGATTCTAAGAGTTCCAAATACCAGCAACAGCAAAGATATTTATAAAACTATTCCCACAGTATTAACTGAAGATTCAATCCCGGCAGATTTTCGTAAGCAGGTAGTTGAAAGTGATGAAGTTCTTGATATGCGATTAGATATTGAGTACACAAACGGAGTTGTTAGCCCAGGATTTATCATTGGTGGAAAGTTACAAATTCCACGAGCTGGGGTTTATGAAATTTACTTCTTCTTTAATTTAAATGCGCAGTATCAAACCATTAATTCAATCGCCTGGACCTTATTTTTCTTTGGCTTCCTGCTGGTGCTTTTAATTGGCTTAATTACTAGATTCCTGATTAGGCAGGTTGTTTCACCA
>WLHY01000038.1 GCA_009702465.1 Actinomycetota bacterium | reverse complement strand
TATTAATAAGTTAGCTCGTGTACAACGACAGATGTTGCAGGATCTTGGTCGCGAACCAACACCTGAAGAGTTAGCAAAAGAGTTGGATATGACACCAGAGAAGGTGGTTGAGGTACAGAAGTATGGTCGAGAGCCGATCTCACTTCACACACCACTTGGTGAAGAGGGCGATAGCGAGTTCGGCGATCTAATTGAGGACTCTGAAGCGATTGTGCCAGCCGATGCGGTCTCATTTACATTGTTGCAAGAGCAGCTGCACTCAGTTCTTGATACCTTGTCTGAGCGCGAGGCTGGTGTTGTAGCAATGCGATTTGGTTTAACTGATGGTCAACCAAAGACTCTTGATGAAATCGGCAAGGTTTACGGGGTAACTCGTGAGCGTATTCGCCAAATTGAATCAAAGACTATGTCCAAGCTTCGCCACCCATCGCGTTCTCAGGTTCTGCGCGATTACCTAGATTAAAAACAAAGTAGATTACTTAACTTAAGGAGATTAAAATGAGTGAGAATATAAAGATGAGAGTAAAAGAGAATGGTTCAATTCGCGTTACCGGTACCGTTGATTTTGTAGATGCAGATGGCAACGTACTGGAGACTAAAACTGATTTTTCATTGTGCCGCTGTGGCGCCTCAAAGGAGAAACCCTTCTGCGATGGCTCACATAAAGCAGCAAACTTTATTGCAGATTAATTTGCAATAACCTTCTCTAAAAACATATCAATTAGCTCATCCCAAGCGGTAATATCTATTTTCTTGCCCGAAACATCATTGATGATGATGCCAAGGGTATAGGCCTGAATAAATAAAGCACCTGCGTGCAGATCTATCTCTTTGTTAATCCAGCCACGATCTCGTGCCTCTCGGAAAATATCGATGATCGCCTCATTTAATCGATCCTGTTGAGCATTCATCTTCTTCATCATTCGTGGATTTGCATTTGCAATTGAGATTGAGGTTGCTCGGTCCATCCGTTGTGGCATTAAATCGGGGGATTGGGTAAATCTAGTGACTTTCTTCAGCTCTGTAACCATCTCCTCTTTGTTCTTTGCCGTTTGAAATACCTTAGTGAGCAGATGAATTGATTGATCAACATAAGCGGCGTATCTAAATACTTGAGCGGTTTCGATTAGATCATCAAAATCTTCAAAGTGGTGATAGAGCGAGCCTTTAGAGATACCTGATTTTTCTAGGATCAACTCACTTGTTAGATCTAACGCCTTCTTTGTTTTTAACTGATCTAGAACAGTTTGGACTAAAGCGCGCTTGGTTGGGTGTAGTGAATCCATAACCTAAAGATTAGGCCTTAATTGGCGGAAACTTCTACCAATTTCTGTGATTCATCTTGAATTCGAGCAGCAACTGTTTTTAATCCCTCGGCATACTCCTTGCCGTGGTGAGCACAGAAGGTTAACTCGCCACCAGATACCAGCAGTGCGCGTACATAAGCTTGGGCACCACAGCGATCGCAACGATCGGTTGAGTTCAGTGGAGCCGCTTCCATCGTGATCTGATCTGACATCTGTTGCTCCATCTCAATCTAGTGGGATTGTAAGAATCTCTAGCAGGGGAACATCAAACCATGAACCTTTATTCCCCGTGGCCAATTTAGGTTTCGAAATGATTAATTTTTCCGTAGAGATTGTGGATAAATCCCCAAAATAGATATTTATAGGGGGTTTTTGGTGTTGATCATCTATATCTAGATGTGGCGCCGATAACCTTCTCACCCGTGGCTACCAAATCAAGTAAAACAGGTGAGAGCGAAGCTCTAGCCACCAGTTACACCGCAAAGGATTTATCTGTCCTCGAAGGCTTAGATGCGGTTCGTAAACGTCCCGGAATGTATATCGGTACAACCGACTCTCGTGGCTTAATGCATTGCTTATGGGAAATTATTGATAACGCAGTTGATGAGGCGCTAGCTGGTCATTGCAAAACAATTGAGATTAATCTTGAATCAGATGGCTCGGTTGAAGTACATGATGATGGTCGCGGTATCCCAGTAGATAAAGAGCCAAAGACTGGCTTAACGGGTGTTGAAGTTGTTATGACCAAACTCCATGCTGGTGGAAAGTTTGGTGGTGGCTCATACGCAGCCTCTGGTGGTTTGCATGGTGTGGGTGCATCAGTTGTAAATGCACTCGCTTCTAGATTAGATGTTGAGGTAGATCGAGATAGCAAAATTTACTGGATGTCATTTAAGCGCGGTAATGCCGGAATTTTTGAGGGCGATGGACCTAATGCAACATTTACTGAAAAATCTGGATTACGTGTTATTGGCAAGGTATCCGCAAAGGTTACCGGTACTCGAATTAAATGGTGGTTTGATAAACAGATCTTCTTAAAGGAGGCGGAGTTATCAATTGAGGATATTTACGCCCGCGCTCGCCAAACCTCATACCTAGTTCCTGGTTTAACCCTTGTTGTAAATGATCGCAGAGCAAAGATCAAGACAAGTGAAACCTTTTTCCATAAAGGTGGTATCTCAGAGTTCTGTACCTTCCTTCGTCCAGATGATCCAGTTGGTGAAGTAATCCGAATCTCTGGTACTGGTGAATACAATGAAACTGTTCCAGTCCTTGATGAAAAGGGACATATGAATCCAACTGAGGTTCACCGGGAGATGGGCGTTGATATTGCGATGCAATGGGGCAATGGTTATGAACCGACAGTTGCATCCTTTGTAAATATTATTTCAACACCAAAGGGTGGCACCCATGTTCAAGGCTTTGAACGGGCCATGACCAAAGCGGTAAATGATGCACTTCGCGCAACTAAAACCTTAAAAAATAGCGAACCAGATGTAATCAAGGATGATGTGCAAGAGGGCTTAACCGCAGTGGTAACTGTTCGAATGTCAGAGCCACAATTTGAGGGACAAACTAAAGAGGTCCTGGGAACAGCAGCAGCCAGCAAGATTGTTAGCCAAGTTGTTGCAGATGAGATGAAGAACTTCTTTGCATCCAGCAAGCGAATTGAAAAGCAAACTGGTCGTACTTTGCTCGAGAAGATTGCCAACGCATCTCGCACTCGAATCTCGGCCCGCTCTCACAAGGATCTACAACGCCGCAAAAATGCATTAGAGAGCTCATCGCTTCCAACTAAATTATCGGATTGTCGATCAGATGATGCGGCTCGAACTGAATTATTTATTGTTGAGGGAGATTCAGCACTTGGTACAACTAAGGCGGCCCGTAACTCAGAGTTCCAGGCGATCCTGCCGATTCGCGGAAAGATATTAAATGTACAAAAGGCATCTCTGTCGCAGATGCTAGAAAACAATGAGTGTGCATCAATCATTCAGGTAATTGGCGCCGGCAGTGGAAAATCTTTTGATTTAAATGATGCACGTTATGGCCGAGTTATCTTGATGTCAGATGCTGATGTTGATGGCGCCCATATCCGATGTTTGCTTCTTACTTTGTTTAATTCATATATGCGACCACTAGTAGAGGCAGGTCGAGTATTTGCTGCAATCCCACCTCTGCACCGGATCGATGTGATTGGTGGCAAAAAGGGCGAGGTTCATTACACCTACAGTGATGATGAGATGAAAAAGGTTATTGCAGGACTCAAGAAGGATGGCAAACGCTGGAAAGAGCCAATTCAACGTTACAAAGGCTTAGGTGAGATGGATGCAGATCAACTTCGTGAAACAACTATGGATCCAGAAAAGCGCACACTTCGCCGCATTACGATGAAGGATGTAACCAAGGCTGAGGCGATCTTTGAATTATTGATGGGCAATGAGGTTGCACCTCGTAAAGAGTTTATTTCAACCGCAGAGATTGATCGCGAACGGATCGACGCTTAATTAATCTTTAATCGATCGTAACTAGATCGAAGTACTCCTCTTTCCAAAGATCCTCATCACCATCTGGCAGCAAGATAACCCGCTCTGGCTTTAATGCTTGGACTGCGCCCTCATCATGAGATACCAAAATAACTGCGCCTTGATATTCAGCTAAGGCGGCGAGAATCTCATCACGGGATGCTGGATCTAAGTTATTTGTTGGTTCATCTAGCAATAAAACATTTGCTGCACTTACTACAAGTGTTGCCAAGGCAAGCCGGGTTCGCTCACCACCTGATAAAACCTTTACTAATTTATGAACATCATCGCCAGTAAATAGGAATGAGCCCAGCACATTACGCGCCTCTGGTTCACGAATATCGGCGGTAGCACTCATCATGTTCTCTAAAATTGTTCGTTCAAAATCAAGGGATTCATGCTCTTGAGCGTAGTAACCAATCTTTAATCCTTGTCCATGAGATACGTTGCCAGTATCTGATTCAAGCTCGCCCGCTAAAATCCTTAACAAGGTTGTTTTTCCGGCGCCATTTAAACCAAGAATTACAACTCTTGAACCCTTATCAATAATTGCTGATACATCGGTAAAGATTTCAAGTGAGCCGTAAGATTTTGAAAGCTCCTCACCAGATAGGGGAGTCTTGCCACATGGTGATGGTGTTGGAAAGCGAAGCTTTGCTACCTTATCGCTGACACGAACATCCTCAAGTGAGCTACGCAGTTTCTCAGCGCGACGTAACATTCCTTGGGCAGCGGTGGCTTTGGATGCTTTAGCGCGCATCTTCTCACCCTGCTTTTGCAAAATCTCCGCCTTCTTCTCTGCATTTGCTCGCTCGCGTTTGCGGCGGTGCTCATCTTGTTCACGCTGCAAGAGGTAGTTCTTCCAGCCCATGTTATAGACATCAATTACATTTCGATTTCCATCAATGTAAAAAATCTTATTTACAACAGTTTCAATTAGATTTACATCGTGGGAGATAATTACTAGCCCACCTGAGTACTTTGATAAATACTCACGCAACCAAATAATTGAGTCCGCATCTAAGTGGTTAGTAGGCTCATCTAACAGCAGGGTTTCAGCTCCAGAGAATAAGATTCGAGCTAACTCAATTCTTCTGCGCTGGCCACCTGATAAGGCTGATAACTCTTGATCAAATAAATTATTTGGTACACCCAGTGAGGATGCAATCGCCTCTGCTTCTGCAGATGCTGCGTAACCACCAGCTGCGCTGAACTCATGTTCTACTCGGGTGTAACGATCCATCGCTTTTTCAAGGGCGGCACCTTCAGAGGTTGCCATCTCCTCTTCAACAGCGCGCATACGTTTAACAATCTGATCTAAATCACGAACAGAGAGAATTCGATCAAGCACTGTTCCTTGATCTTCACCAGTGCGGGGATCTTGTGGCAGGTAACCAATCTTTCCAGTTCGATTTACTACGCCACCTGCGGGCATAGTTTCACCCGCTAATACTTTTGCTAGTGTGGATTTGCCTGCACCATTACGACCAACAAAACCAATTCGATCACCATGATTTATGCGAACTGTTACATCCTTAACCAGAAGTCTGGCGGCAGCACGAAGTTCGAGAGCGTTGGTTGATATCAAAGTTGCTTAGGCAACAAGACGTGTGCGACGAGGTGATGCGTACTTCTTTTCAATTTCAGTTAGCTCCTCAGAAACCTTCGCCTTGATGCTCTCCTCAGATTTTAGGATCGCAGTTAGAGAGGCGATTGTAGCCTTTAATTCTTTAGCCTCAGTTTCAAGTTCAATCTTGCTCATCTTGGTCAATCGACGAAGCGGCATATCTAAAATATAGGTCGCTTGTTCATCAGATAATTTAAAGCTTTTGATTAAGGATGCCTTGGCGACAGTTGCATCCTCGCTGGCACGAATTAATTTAATTACCTTATCAATATCTACAATCGCCTTTAATAATCCATCTACCAAGTTCAATCTTGCCTGTGCTTTTGCCTTACGGAACTTGGATCTGCGGGTTACAACCTCGACTCGGTGATCAATAAAGACTTGAAGCAGATCCTTTAAACCAAGGGTTAGTGGCTTGCCATCAACTAAGGCAACTGCGTTAATTGAGAAGGCATCCTCCATCGGGGTTAACTTATAAAGATTTTCTAGCACCTCTTGTGGTTCATATCCATTTTTAATCTCGACTACTACCTTGGTACCTGATTGACCATCTGATAGATCTACGATGTCAGAGATTCCCTGCACCTTCTTCGCCTTAACCAAATCAGCAATCTTCTCGACGATTTTCTCAGGGCCGATGTTGTAAGGCAGCTCGGTAATAACAATTCCTTGTTTGCGAGCGGTGATCTTCTCAATGGTAGTTGTAGCACGCACCTTAAATGAGCCACGGCCAGAGGAGTACGCATCAGCAATTCCTTCGGTTGCAACTAAGTAGCCACCAGTTGGAAAATCAGGTGCTGGTACAAACTTCATTAACTGCTTCAAGGTTGCCTTTGGATTCTCCATCAAATACTTGGTTGCACCAATTACCTCACCAAGATTGTGTGGGGCCATATTGGTTGCCATGCCAACTGCAATACCAGTTGCGCCATTTACTAATAGGTTTGGAAATGCCGCGGGTAGAACCTGTGGCTCAAGGATTTGGCCATCATAATTTGCACCAAAGTTAACGGTGTCCTCATCTGATTCATCAACCATTAACATGGCAGAGATTGCTAGGCGAGACTCGGTGTAACGCATCGCAGCAGGACCTGAATCTAAAGAACCAAAATTTCCATGACCATCAATTAATGGCAGGCGCATGGAAAATGCTTGTGCCATACGAACCATCGCATCATAAATTGCACCATCACCATGTGGATGTAACTTTCCCATTACATCACCAACAACACGGGCGCACTTCACATGTCCCTTATCTGGTCGCAATCCCATCTGATCCATCTGGTGAAGAATGCGGCGCTGTACTGGCTTTAAACCATCTCGTGCATCAGGAAGGGCACGTGAGTAAATAACAGAGTAGGCGTACTCCAGAAATGAATCAGACATCTCGGCGGCAACATCAATATCGATGATTCGACCAGGATTCTCGCCAGCTTTCGGAAGAACCGCTTTAGGAGTTTTGGCCATGGGGAGTATCTTGCCAATGAATGGCGCTGATCTGCGGGAGCGACAAGCGAAAATGTGTAATCAAAATCTAACGCTGATAAGATTTGGCCCACACGAGAGCAGAATGCTCGGCAAGAACCTAATAAAACTTAGAAAGCACCAGTTATAAATGAGTAATCTCTTTGGGCTTTCGCATCTAACTAACTCAATCTTTAACTCACTTTCTACTCCAATGACTACAGATTATTTAAATCTCGGAGTAGGTGAGCGACGAGAGTGTTTAATTTTAATTGATGGCATGGGTCAAGATGCGTTGGATATGTATGCCGATCAATTTACAATCTTTTCGCAGTTGAAAACTCAAAGTAAGTTAATTGCAAATTTTCCTTCAACTACGGCAACCAGTCTCTCTACCCTAGGAACTGGTGTGTTACCAGGTGTGCATGGAATGCTGGGTTACACAGTTCGAGTCCCTAGAAGTGATAATCGATTATTAAATGCGCTGAAGTGGGATGAACGAGTTGACCCAGTTATGTGGCAGAAGGTGCCAACCTTATTTGAGCGAGCAGCAGCCGCTGGCGTTGCAGTCACACATGTGGCAGCAAAGCGTTATCAGGCAACTGGTTTTACCCAGGCCGCATTACGTGGGGCTAATTATGTTGGTGCAAATTCAACAGATGAGATGGCTACTGCAGTAGCTGCCGCACTTAAGTCACAACCATCATTTGTTTCTACATACTTAAATTCCTTAGATGCAGATGGCCATAATGACGGCGTCGGTTCAGATAAATGGCTGACCGCCTTACAGCAGGTAGCTGAGTTAATTGAGCGGATTATTTCAACTGCACCAGTTGGAACTCGGGTTTGGATTACATCAGATCATGGAATGGTAAACAGTACTCAAC
>WLHY01000037.1 GCA_009702465.1 Actinomycetota bacterium | reverse complement strand
GGTGAGCGAAAGTACATAGTTTTAGATGAAAGTACTGGTGAGGCCACACAAGAGGAGACAAAGGTTTCAGAACAGTTTCCAGTTGGAATTCCATGGTACTCGCGGTTGATTTCATCCATTACAAGCACAAATGTAAATCCATAAATGAGCAAGGCCACACAACAAGATCTTGAAGTAGTTGCAGCGCAACTACAACGCACACCTAGAGATGTTCACGAGGTTGCTCACCGCTGTCCCTGCGGAGAGGTTGATGTTGTTGCAACACCACCTCGATTAGCAGATGGCACACCATTTCCTACCTTTTACTACGCAACCTGTCCAAAGTTAACAGCTGCAATATCAACGCTGGAGAGTTCAGGTTTAATGATTACGATGAATGAGAGATTGCAAAATGATTCAGCGTTACAAAGTGCATATCGCCAAGCACATCTAAAGTATGAAGCTGCGCGAGATGCGGTTGCAACTGAATTAAATCTAGATGTTCCAGAGGTCAAAGGAACAACAGCTGGTGGTATGCCTGATCGAGTTAAATGTTTGCACTCCTTAATTGCGCACTCCTTAGCTGCCGGCGAGGGCGTTAACCCACTTGGCGATGAAGCGCTAGCTGCACTACCTGATTGGTGGATCAATAAGCCTTGTAGTGAACTATCAAATTTGTTGGATAAACAATGAGTCGAGTAGCAGCGATTGATTGCGGAACCAATTCAATCCGATTATTAATTGCAGATATCAGCGATGGTAATTTTAAAGAGATCATACGTGAGATGGAGGTTGTCAGATTAGGCCAAGGCGTTGATGTTAATAAAGCCTTTCATCCAGATGCAATCGCACGAACCTTAAGTGCAGTTGAAAAATATGCGCGACAGATTAAAGATAATAATGTTGAGAAAATAAGATTTTGTGCGACAAGTGCATCTAGAGATGCCACCAATCGAGATATCTTCATTAATGGTGTTAGAGATATTTTAGGAGTTGAAGTAGAGGTAATCCCTGGCGAAGAGGAGGCGGCACTCTCATTTGCCGGTGCAACTAAAGAGTTATCGCAAAGTGATGCCCCATTTTTAGTTGTTGATATCGGCGGTGGCTCTACTGAATTTGTCATTGGATCAACAAAGGTAGAGTCGGCAAAAAGTGTGAATATTGGTTGTGTCAGAATGAGTGAACGCCACCTCACCCAACAACCCCCAACATCAGCACAATTACATGCTGCAATCTCTGATATTGATCAAGCGATTGCCATAGCGGCGAAAGATGTGCCAATTACGACTGCAAAAACATTGGTTGCGGTTGCTGGTACTGCAACAACTATTGCTGCGGCAGCATTAGAGCTTGAATCTTATGATCGATATGCAATTCATCTAGCTCGAATATCAGCTGAGAAAGTTTTTCAGGTAGCAGCAAAGTTACAGAGTTTAAATCGTGATGAGATTGCTAAGTTGGGGTATATGCATCCTGGAAGAGTTGATGTAATTACCGCAGGTGCCTTGGTTTTATCTAGAGTGTTGGCTGCAACTGGTGCATCGGAGTTTGTGGCATCTGAGAGCGACATTCTCGATGGTATGGCGTGGAAATTGGCTGGTGAGTAAGCCAATAAAAGACGGGTAGATTTACCCCCTGAAGATTCGCCCCTGTAGCCCAATGGCAGAGGCATGCGACTTAAAATCGCACAAGTGTGGGTTCGACCCCCACCGGGGGCACGCTCATCTTCAGATAAGAATTAAGCAAAGATTAAGCAGAAAAGGCAGGATTAGCTACCCCTTTGGAATTAAGGGTGGTTAATATTTGTTCTACCCAACGCACTTGAATTAAGTGTCTTTGACCAATTTTGCAAAAGGAGAAAAATGCAAAGTTCTAATCCAGTACTTGGTAAAGCTTTTAATCAACCAGGCACCGCTTTGTCGCAAAACTCTTATCAAGAGTTAGAGAAGGCATACCAGGCACCAGCTGCTTCATCCATTCGCACAGGTCGAATGACAATTGAGGATGTTGTAGCAAAAACCGGATTTCTATTTGGCTTACTTGTAATTGTTGGCGTATTTGCATGGAGTGCAAATCTTGGAATGGGCACGGCAATGATCGGATTCATTGGAGCCTTTGTGCTTGCAATGGTCATTTCATTTTCAAAGACAATTAAGCCAGCCCTAGTAGTTGCTTATGCAGCTTTACAAGGTTTGGCTATTGGCACCATCTCTCACTTCTATGAGGGTGCTTATCCTGGAATTGTTAGCCAAGCGGTAATTGGAACAATTGCTGCATTTGCTGGTGTGTTATTTATGTACCGCAGTGGTCGTCTACGCGCCACACCTAAATTTACCCGCACGCTAATTGGCGCTGCAATTGGTTACTTTATTTTGGCCTTTGTCTCATTGATTGCATCATTCTTTGGTGTCGGACAGGGTTATGGCTTCTACGGAGTTTCTGGACTTGGACTTCTTCTAGCAGTAGCTGGTGTAGCAATTGCAAGCTTCTTCCTAGTTTTAGATTTTGATCAGGTTGAAAAGGGAGTAGCTGCTGGAGTACCAGAGAAAGAGTCTTGGCGTGCTGCCTTCGGTCTAATGGTTACGATCGTGTGGCTATACCTTGAGGTATTACGTCTGCTTTCAATTCTGCGGAATGATCGCTAAGTAAAAAAAAGTTAAACAGGAGCTGTGAGCGATCACAGCTCCTGTTTGTTTTCATCAGGAATTAATTCATGGCCCAACTTTGATTGTCTAGTTTCAGGCAAGATTAATGCTAAAAATATCGCTGATGAGTAAACAACCGCTGAGAGTATAAATGCGGCCTGGAAAGAGTAAAGATCTGTTAGTAGCCCCACCAATATTGGACCAACAATCATTCCGGCATCTCCCGCCATCTGCCAAGCAGCAATTACCTGCCCACCTCTTCCTCTAATAATGTCGCCAACTACGGCGCCAGGTGCGGTTCCAACATATGCACCACCTAAACCAAAGAGAGCCATGGATAAGAAGTAGAGCGCGACATTATCTGTAATACATAAAACCAAGATAGCTGACATAACAACTGTGCCACCAATTAATAGAGCAGCTTTGCGCCCACTTTCATCGGAGAATCTTCCGGCACGCAGTAAGAAAATTCCTTGCAAAAGTGCGCCAATGGTTAAGCCAACTCCGGCGATTGTTGCAGTTGAATTTAATCTTTCAGTTACAAATAATGGCAGGATTGAAGATCGCATTCCAAATAAGACCCAGTTGTTTACAAAGGCCAAAATTAAAGCGATTTGATATGGCCGTAATTTAAAGGCCTCTCTTAAAGAGGTAGTTTCAATACTTTCACTAGGTACATCAACCTTGCGACCTAATCTTCGCTCACTTAGGAAGAAGAGTGCAGTAATTCCGGCAAGGGCCAGGCTTACTGAGTAAACAAAAAATGGAGCTCTTAGTGATAAACCTGATAGCAATCCACCAAAGGCTGGGCCAGCGATACCACCAATTAAAAAGCCACCGTTGTAAAGTGATTGCGCACGAGCTCGCACATCATCTGTTACTGATCGCATTAATAATGATCCAGCTGAAACAGAGAACATGGAGGAGCCCAATCCACCAAGGGTGCGAAAGATCAAGAGTTGATTGTAATTTTGAGATAGTGCGGTTAATAAAGTAAAGAAAGAGACCATAAATAGGCCAACACCTAAAACAGTTCGCTCACCAAATCGATCCACCAATCGCCCCGAGAACAAACCAGAGGCAAATCTCATAATCGCAAAGGCAGAGACAATTAACCCAATTGCAGTTTTGTTAACACCAAAGGAGGCGGCAAAGATTGGAATTGCTGGAATTATTAAACCAAAGCCAATCGCCACTAAAAAAGAGACGGTCGAGAGGATTGCGACCTCTTTTGGTAACTCTCTAAATGGGTTTTTTCTACTTAATTTAATACCACACCATCCTTGAAGAGTTTCAGTAATTTACAAATAGAGAACAAATAGACAATAGGTGCAGAGAGTAAACTCTGAATATATTGAATCTAAGAACCCTTAGTTTACTGTGCTTTATATTATGATGTAGCCATGAAAGCGGTTATTGCGGAAAACTTAATTAAGACTTATGACAAGGGTCGAGTACGAGCGTTAGATGGCCTCTCATTAGATGTTGAAGAGGGCACCGTGCTTGGCGTATTAGGACCTAATGGTGCGGGTAAAACTACAACTGTTCGAGTCTTAACCACATTGCTAAAACCAGATTCAGGTGCAGCTCAAGTTGCAGGCATAAATGTATTAAAGGATCCAGATGAAGTAAGAAAGGTAATTGGTTTATCTGGTCAGTATGCAGCAGTAGATGAGACGTTAACTGGTTGGGATAACTTAATTATGTTTGGTCGCCTGTATCACCTATCAGGTAAGCAAGCAGCGCAACGAGCAACAGATCTACTAGAGCAGTTCTCACTAACTGATCGTGCAAAATCTCCAATCAGAACTTACTCAGGTGGAATGCGGCGCAGATTAGATCTAGCTGCCTCGTTAATTGTAAAACCAAAGGTTTTGTTTTTAGATGAGCCAACAACTGGTTTAGATCCCCGAGGTCGACAGGATATGTGGGGAGTTATTGATGAGTTAGTTAAGAGTGGTGTGACACTGCTGTTAACCACCCAGTATCTCGAAGAGGCGGATCACTTAGCTGATGAGATTGCGGTAATTGATCATGGCAAGGTTATTGCGCGGGGCACATCCGATTATTTAAAACGCCAAGTTGGCGGGGAAAAATTAGAGATTGTGGTTGAGTTAAAGGATTTAGCAGCAACGAAGGAGATTGTTGCCAAGGTAAGTGCAAGCGCGGTCGCAGTTGATGAAGGCATGCGACAAATCAGTGCACCAGTTACAACTGGCAGTAAAGCTTTAATCGAGGCAGCGAGAATGCTTGATGACCAAGGAATTCATCCACTGGATATTGGTTTAAAGCGCCCATCATTAGATGATGTGTTTTTATCACTAACGGGCCATGTAGCTGAGGATGAGCAGGCAGATGCTTTACAAACAACGGGCGGTAAAGGTAAGCGAGGAGAAAAAAGATGAGTAAACTCTCTAATAGTGTCTCTGATGCGTTGATTATTACTAAGCGCCAGATTTTGCAATTAACTCGTGTTCCTGAACTATTAATCTTCTCAACAATTCAACCCGTGATGTTTGTTTTGCTATTTAGATATGTTTTTGGTGGCTCCATAGAGACTGGTCAACCCGGTGGATATGTGCAATTACTTATGCCTGGAATCTTTGTGCAAACAGTTGCCTTTACCTTAGCTGGCACATCAGTTGGTCTCGCCTCCGATATGCAAAAGGGATTAATTGATCGATTTAGATCGCTTCCAATATCTCGATCAGCAGTGGTCTTTGGTAGAACACTTGGTGATGCCGCATTAAATGTACTTGTTTTACTTGTTATGGGAATTGCTGGATATCTAGTCGGCTGGCGCCCTACCTCAGGTATTTTTATGATCTTTCTTGGATTTTTATTTCTCTTTGTATTTGGTTACGCCATGTCATGGATTGGTGTGTTGATTGGCTTGTCGGTAAAGGAGGAGCGAGTTGCACAAAATGTTACATTTATTGCGGTCTTTCCATTAACCTTTTTATCAAATGCATTTGCACCAACAACTGGAATGCCAAGATTTCTTCAGTACTTTGCCGAGTGGAATCCGGTATCAACTATGGTCGCTGCCTGCCGCCAATTATTTGGTTTAAAAAATGAGTTTGGTGCAACAGCTGGATCATTTCCAAGTGAGAACCCACTTGAAATGTCCATAATTTACATAGTGCTTTTAATGGCGGTATTTATTCCATTAAGTATTAGAAAGTACAACAACACCTCTAAGTAAAAAGAGTTGTAATTACTTTAGTAAGGCTGTGCCTCAAGAATTGCTACCTGAATACTCTTGCCATTTGGTGCGCTGTAATTAACAGTTTCACCTACCTTGGCACCTAAAACAGCTGAGCCAAGCGGAGATTTTTCAGAGTAAACATCGATATCACCACTAGCGATCTCTCTTGAACCAAGCAAAAATTTAAGCTCATCCCCTGCAATATCAACAGTCACTAACATTCCAAGTCCGACGACGCCAGATTCACTTGCTGGTGGAGTTCCAATATGAGCATGTTCGAGCATGTGTTTTAATTGGCGAATTCGGCCCTCAATTTTTCCTTGCTCTTCTCGAGCAGCGTGATAACCACCATTCTCTTTTAAATCACCCTCGGCGCGAGCAGTCTCTATTTTTTTAATTATCTCTGCACGAAGTGGACCTTCGAGTTCAGATAACTCAGCCGCTAATCGATCTGCAGCCTCCTGAGTTAACCAGGTTTGGGTTGGTTGGTTCATAAGAAGGAGAAGGTTACTGGCAACCTGATATTCCTGCATTTACCGCAGGGATTCGGGTAGAAATCTCAATAATTCGAAGGTTAGGGCCAGCATTTAAAGTGCCAGCTGGCATTTTATCAAAAAACTCACCAACTACATTTTTATCAAAATCACGTGCTACTAAATTACAAGAGTGTGAAGTTGTTAAATCGCGCACCTGAATAGAGTATGTGATTGAAAGTTTTTGGTCATCAATTACTTGAAATGATATTAACTCACTTCGTATTGCAGGATTGGCAAAGTTTGTACCGCTCCAAATAAACCAAAGTAAGGCTAAGGTGGCAAAGGAGATTACCAGCCAGATATTGCTTCGGCCCTTTGGCTTTATGCCGTATCTCTCACGCAAGATCGGGTCGGTCAGCACTTTTGGATGAACCATAGGAATATTCTAGATCGTAAAGAAAGGTAGAGTTACCGCATGGAAGAGAGCGGAAATTTTGATGTAGGCGTGGCTGGCTCAGTTACGATGATTATTTTGACCTTAACAGTTACAGCATTGATGATTAATTTTTATCGC
The DNA here is from genome assembly GCA_009702465.1 of Actinomycetota bacterium. GTDB lineage: Bacteria > Actinomycetota > Actinomycetes > Nanopelagicales > Nanopelagicaceae > Nanopelagicus. The sequence goes on along the minus strand of WLHY01000037.1, from coordinate 995 downwards.
AGATTTAAGAGATTATCTGATCGTAAAGATAAATAACTAAGTATTTGCGTATGAAGCGGGTTTTACGTCTGGGTTTGATCTCAATTACCTGGTTGCTCTTCATAGTTATCTTTATTCAACTTGGATTTTGGCAGTTACATCGCGCCCAAGAGTTAAACCGAATTACTGCACCCGTAGCCGACCAGCCTGTGATTGCATTGACTGAGATCTCATCACCCGGAATGAATATGCCGATCAAGGCGGTAAATCGAATTGTTAGTGTCAGTGGAGTGTATGAGAAAAAATTTATCGCAAGGGATCAAAAGGTTAATGAGCAGGTAGTCAAAGATCTAGATGTCAGAGTCTTGCGGCTAGAAAACTCTTTCTCAGTTTTGATTGTTCGGGGTGTAGCCCAAAGTAATCTGCCAGATATAAGTTCAAAGGTTGAGCTAGTTGGCCGGCTATATCCAAGACAAAATGTCGATCGCGCCTTTGCAAAGGTTGGCGAGCTAGCAAGAATTGATCCAGCATTAATTGTTGGCCGAGAGTTTCCATTTCTCTACGATGGATATATCGTTTTGAAATCGGAGGAGTTCATCGATCAATCCAGTTATCCAATTGAGTTCATCGATTCACCACAGCTCTCACAACGGATACCTGGCTTCTACTGGCAACATATTTCTTATGTAGTTGTGTGGTGGTTTATGGCCTTATTAGTTCTACTTTTGCCGCTATTTCCTCAGATGCGCCAACGTAATTACATTGCGATCGCAGCTGAGCAGAAAAAGCGTAAGGTAGGTCAATCACCGGTGAAACGAGTGAAAAAAACCAGTACAGTGAAAAAAGCCAGTACAGTTAAAAAAGCAGCTAAGAGAGTGAGAGCCAAATGAGTGGAGCATTAAGCCGTTTTCGATTTATGGCAATTTGGGCGGGCGCGATGTCGCTACTTCTTTGGTTTGCATACATGCCGGCGAAGTACCTTGTTCCTGATGATAATTTCTATGAGCGATTTATTT